>JAQIBK010000285.1 GCA_027859125.1 Actinomycetota bacterium
GTACCAGATGTCCGAGTTGCGTCCATTGCGATAGTCATACCACGCGACCGTGTTGCCCCAGATCCGTGGATCGTACTGGTCATCATCCCATTTGGCGTTCGCGACTTCATCGGTGATGAGGGTCTTCTGACCATCGATGAGGTTATGCATCGCGATATCCGCGTTCGTTGTCGGAGTACCGTAGTCCTCGTACACGATCGTGTCACCGAACACGTCCGGATAGTCCTGCTTGCCCGGACCGTTGTCAATTATCGATGTGGTTCCGTCCACAAGGCTATAGCGGTAGATATCCCAGCCTGTGACGGCGTTGTTCTGCGCCCAGACGACATGATTGCCGTGGATCATGACTTCGCCTTGATCGACAGCGTCATTGGTCACACGAGTCTCCATACCAGTGGAGAGGTCGTACATGAATACCTCTGTGTCGGCCTCACGATCGTCATTCCAGACGATCTTGTCCCCGTAGATGATGGGCTCCCACTGATTGTCCGTATCGTTGGTGATGCGCATCTCGCTATCCGAGGAGATGTCGTAAAGGTAGACCTCGTCCGCTGCACCGGCATGTCGCGCATCCTCGAATACGATCTTGTCACCCCAGATCGAGGCATCGTCCTCAGAGGACCCCTGATCCGTGACCCGAGTCTCGCTCCATGTGAGCGCACCGACTGCGATCTGCGCTCCCACAAGAAGAACCGCCGCCAAGACCCATCAGCAGCAGTCCCAGTGCACGTTTAGAGAGTCTTTCCCGCATACCCATCCACCCCCGCCTGTGTTGTTGGGACGCACCAAACGCTCCCGCGCGTCATGTCCTATGAATTCCAGTACCCCCGACCCTCCGAAGGTAACCCACATTGTGGGAATTCGCGACGGAGATTGCACAAGGACGGCTATCCTTCTGGGCACCAAGGCATGAGCTGCGTGGATATTTGGGAACGAATACCAAGAAGCTCACCCCATCTGAGGCGGCCACTCATGAATGAAGTACAGCACTATCCCGCATGGGACGAAATCGTGACGTACACCGATGGCGCACCATCCAAGCGGATTCTCGTGGACATGGAGACTCTCAAATACGTGCTCGTGGGCCTTGAGGCAGGCGTGAGCATCCCGCCGCACACGGCCAAGACCACCGTGTTCCACGTCCTGGACGGCTCAGGATGGGCAGTGATCGACGGCGAGAAGACCCCGATCAAGGCCAAGGAGACCATCGTTGTGCCCGCGGACATTCCCCGCGGACTCGAAGCCGACACCCGGATGACCGTGCTGGTCACCCATGGCGCGTAGCAAAGGAAGAGGCGACACACATGTCAGATGAGCCCGAGATCGCTGAGACGCTCGACTGCATCGGCCTGTACTGCCCCGAGCCGCTCTTTCAGACGCGGCAGCACATCGACGAGCTGGCCGAAGGAGAGGTGCTGGAGGTACTCGCAGATGACCCCGCCGCCGAGGAGGACCTGACCCGATTCGCCAAACGCACGGGACATGAGATCGTCGCTGTCGACAAAGACGTCGGCGAACTCCGTATCCTCATCCGACGCAACAAGTAGCCCCTAAGGAGACACCATGAGCAAGTCCAAGAACATCCTGTACGTTCAGACTTCCGATGACCCCGAGCGCCAGTACTCACCGCTCATTCTCGCCCAGACCGCGAAGGCGATGAATGTCAAGGCTCGCGTCTACTACCTGGGCCAGGGGCTCAAGATCCTCGCTCCCGGAACACCTGAGTCGATCAAGGCCGGAGACTTTCCCACACTCGCCGAGATCCTCAAGCAGACCATGGATCTAGGTATTGAGATCTACGTGTGCGAGGCGTCCAAACGAATGCTCGGCTGGGAGTCCGCTGAGCTCATACCCGGCGTCAAAATCGTAGGCGCCGGAACGCTCAACGACCTCGCTCTCGATGCCGACGCCACAATGTGGTTCTAAGGAGATCCGCATGAGTGAGCGCGTCTACCTCGACTATCAGTCCGCAAAGCCCGTGGACCCCCGAGTGGTCGAGGCGATGCTGCCGTTCTTCACGACGCGGTTCGGCAATGCCTCAGCCCTGCACACGGTGGGAGACGATGCCACGAGCACCCTCGATGAGTCTCGCGCGCGAGTCGCTCGTCTCTTTGGTGCGGAGCCCGACGAAATCGTCTTCACCTCGGGCGCGACCGAATCGAACAACCTCGCCCTCATGGGCTACTGCCTGCGCAACAAGCGCAAGGGCGATCACGTCCTGATCTCCGAGGCCGAGCACATCTCGATACTCAACTGTGCCAAAGCGCTCGAGAAGTCGGGATTTCGCGTCACGCGCGTTCCGATCGACCAGTTCGGTCGCGTCTCGCCGGACAAGATCCGCGCGCGCATCACAGACGACACGATCCTCGTCTCGATCGGTTGGGCCAGCAACGAGATCGGCACCGTGCAGCCCATGCACGAGATCGCTGAGATGCTCACCGGAACCGGCGTCGCGCTGCACACCGATGCGGTGGCTGCCCAGGGGCTCCTGCCGATCGACATGGCCGCGATACCGATAGACCTGATGACGCTCTCCAGCAACGACATCTACGGGCCACGTGGGCTCGGGGTCCTCTATCTGCGCAAAGGCGTTCGCGTCGCCCCTACCATCATCGGCGGGGGTCAGGAGAATGGCCTACGCTCCGGAACTGAGGACATCGCGTCGATCGCAGGCATGGCCACCGCCGCCGACATCATGGCCGCCGAGATGGCTCAAGAGGCAGTCCGACTCGCAACGTACCGAGACCGCCTCATCGAGGAGATCCTGGCCCGGGTACCCCATGCCCACCTCAACGGGCATCCGCAGCATCGCCTGCCCAACAACGCGCACTTCCGGTTCGAAGGTATCGAGGGAGAGTCGCTGCTGCTCTCACTCAAGGACGAGGGCATCTCGGTCTCAACGGGGTCAGCGTGCTCCTCAAAGACACTCGCTCCGTCGCATACGCTCATCTCCTGCGGCCTGCTTCACGAGGAAGCTCACGGCTCGCTCGAACTCACGGTGGGTCGCTTCAGCAAGGAGTCCGACGTGGACCGCATCATCGAAGTCCTACCCGGCGTAGTGAGACGACTTCGCACACTCTCGCCGCTGTACAAAGAGTGACTGCAGGCACTCGTCGCCACACTGATGTGGCACAACCGGAAAGGATGCTCGACCATGAAATCGACACAGTACTCCGAGAAGACACTCGATCACTTCCGCAACCCCCGCAACGTTGGAACCCTCGAGGGTGACGATGTCGCCGTGGGACGCGTTGGCAACCCGGTCTGTGGCGACCTCATGGACATCTACGTGCGGGTCAAGGATGACCGCATCGCCGACATCAAGTTCCAGACGTTCGGGTGCGGCTCTGCCGTGGCCACGAGCAGTATGGTCACGGAACTCGTCATGGGAAAGACGCTGGAGGAAGCGCTCGAGGTCACCCGTTCCGATGTCGCCGATGCGCTCGATGGACTACCGCCGGTGAAGATGCACTGCTCCAACCTGGCAGCCGACGCGCTGCACGAAGCGATCTCCAACTGGCGCAAGGGCATCAAGCCTGAACTCGATACGCCCGACGAGAGCGTGGGATGCGCCTGTGTCACCGGTGACCTGCCCATCGCTGGGATCGACGAGCTCGTCGGCAAGGGCGTCTATCGCTCGCTCGATGATCCGTCCGTGCTCGCGGACGCTCGGACCATCGTGGTCGACCGCGGAGACGACTCAGCTCGCCTCGCCATTGCGCTCACCGCCCACACACCGCGCGTGGTCTTCATGACGGTCGGCAAAGAGCCTGCTATCAGCGATGAGATCAAGAGCGAGCTCAAGCGCTCCGATGTCAAACTGCTCATCGAGTCTCGACTCCTGGAGGTCAAGGGCGAGTTCGAGGTCGAAAAGGCCCTGGTGCAGGATCTCAACGAGAACGAAGAGTACGAACTCGTGGCAGACGCGGTCGTGCTGCTCGACTAGAGCACTCCACGACTGACCTTGGGAAACACAGTTCAGGCGTCGCCGCGTCACAACCCGGAAGGAAGAACCCAAGTCGCACCTGTTCGAGCCGCACACAACGGGCAAACTGCCGCTCAAGAACCGACTGGTCATGCCACCCATGGCGACCTCCAAGGCCGAAGCCGACGGCAGCATGAGCACAGGCCTGCTCGACTACTACGACGAGAAGTCCCGCGGGGGCGCGATCGGCCTCGTGATCATCGAGCATTGCTACATCACCAAACAGGGCCAGAAC
>JAQIBK010000120.1 GCA_027859125.1 Actinomycetota bacterium
ATCAAGGAGCGCGCCTAACGCCCGTCCGTGCGGATGGCCCGCTTCACTCTGACTGTTTCCATCGGGCCAGTTCGGTCACTGCTTCTTCGACTGTGAGGGCTGTCACCGGACCGTCACCCAACATGTCGCGGAGACCGGCGAACAGCACGGCCAGGACCGGGGGACGAATGTTGCCCGCGGCCAGCACGTCGGCGTTCTCGAACACCTCGGTCGGTGTGCCTCGCATCGCGATCGTGCCTCCCGGTGCCAGAACGTATGCGAAGTCCGCGAGTTCGGCCACCGAGTCTATGTCGTGCGTGGTCATGACGACCGTTACGCCACCCCTTGCCAGCTTCTCGAGCAGCGCCACGAGCATCTCACGCGATGCGGGGTCCAGGCCCTCGAACGGCTCGTCGAGCACGAGCAGTTCCGGTTCCATCACGATCGCTCCGGCCAGCGCCACTTTGCGCTTCTCGCCGCCCGAGAGGTTGTGGGGCACACGGTCGCGCAGGTTCTCTATCCCGACGGCCGCCAATGCGCTGTTCACCCGCGCCGTCACATCCACCTCAGCCAACCCGTACTGCCGAGGAGAGAAGGCCACATCGTCGTAGACTGTGGGGGCCAGCAGCTGCTCCTCGACGTTCTGCAGCATCACGCCAATGCGCCTCCGGATCGTCGCCCAGTCCTTGGACGGATCCGCACCAAAGACGCGTACCATGCCCTTCTGAGCTTTCAGCAGGCCCAGGATGTGATAGAGCATCGTCGTCTTGCCAGAGCCGTTGGGCCCAAGGATCGCCACTCGCTGACCGCGCTGTGCAACGAAGTCCAAGCCGCACAGACTGACTTTCGTGCCGTCGTCGTAGGAGTGCTGCACGCACCTGACCAGCACGACCTCCTCGGCAGTCGGTTCGCGGAGCGAATGTGTGTGGCCATCCGCGTGTTCTGTCAGCAGTGCGTCGTCGTTGCTCATTGGTTCCTCCATCTGAGTGCGGATGCCGTCAGGAGTGCGGCGAGCGGTACCAGCGGAACGATCCAGCTGTAGGGGTTGAGTGCGAAAGCTTCGAACCGCCAGAGCACGCTGGTGGCCAGTGCGGACAGGCAGCCTGTCACGAGTGCGGTGTCCGTCCTTGGCGACAGCCTGGGCTGGCGCCCGATACGCAGATGCCCCTGATAGCCGCGCAAACGCATCACGTCGTAGTCGCGTTGTGCGAGGTCGAACGAGTAGAGCAGCAGCCCGCCCAGCGCCCTTGTGGTGGCCCGCATGGCACGGATCGGGTGTCCCGCAGTCAGCCCGGAGCGCAGCTTCACCGCGCGCATCAGGTTCGCGAACTTCTCCAGCAGAATGAACGTCGATCGATACGTCATGAGCAGAGCATCACCGACCACACCTGGAGTGATGCGCTGTATCGGCGCGAAGATCTGCGGGTAGGGCGTCGTGAGCACCACGATGACGGCCGCCAGTGCAGCTACAACGGCCTTGAGCACGATTACGGTGCCGCTCAAAGCATTCGGTGCCGAGGAGAGCGCGAACACCAGCGCGAAGATCGCCGGGTACGCGGCCAAGCCGTAGGCGAGTCGGGGTTTCAGGTTCGCTGTTGTGACCGCGGTCATGAGCATCAGAGCCAGGGCAAGGGCCACGAGTACGTTCCAGGTGACCACGACCGCTCCGATCATCAATGCAAGTGCGATGAGCTTGGCGTTCGGCGACGCCCTATGGAGCCACGAGCGACCCAGGACAGCTGACTCATCGACCGATCCGATGTGCATGCTATCTACCCCCGGTCTCGTCGCCGGGAATGCTGTGCCTCGTATCAGTCAGTGCGCCCTCGAAAACGAGAACAGGTCGCACGCGCGCCACATATCCGAGCACGCTGGCGGTCACGAACGCTTCCAGCAGCCAACCCAGTGGGCCCAGCGTATATACGACTGTGGCGAACCGCTTCACGTTCAGGTTGTCCGCGTGAGCATCGCCCTCATCGGCTTCTGGATGGTGCTCTTCGCCACCGGAGAACAGCCCTATGGACACGGCTCCTTCTGAGAACGGGTTCTCGAAACGCAGCGTGTCAGGATCCAGAGATCCTGTCTCACGACCTGTGGCTGCGCTTCCCCCAAGCCACACGATGCCGACGAGTGCCGAGGTACTGAGCGCCAGTGCGAGCACGGTGGCGATCGCGTCTGCCGGTCGCACGTGACGCTTGCCCAGAATACGCACATGGCCACGGAACAAGGCCCAGCCCACTATCATCTCGCCGCCCACGATCAGGGTGTTGAGTCCGATCACTGTGACACCGCCATGACCCAGCATCGCGAGCACGACTTGCACAATGAACGCCGCGATCACGGACAACACGGGCCCCAAGAGGGCACCGGCGATCACTGTCAGGTTGATGTGGTAAGCGATGGGAACTACTTCGGTCGACATTGCGACAAGCATCAGCGCGCTGACGACACCCAGGAGAGGTACCTTGCGACGCACGTCCGATCGCTCAGAGAGGCGTGCTGCGACCCATACCAGCATCAACGCCAAGAGCCAGCCGGAACCCCAGAGCCAGAACGGCAGAACACCGTCGGGAATGTGGATGTGGGACATCAGTCAGCACTCCCGATCGAATCGAGCTGACACTGTGAGCAGAGGCCGTACAGCGTGACGTCATGGTGTGTGATGGTGAATCCGGATTCTTCGGCCCACGATGATGCGCTGTCATCCAGAGGACATGAGGTTCGAGCGACACGCCCGCATCCGGTGCAGACGAGGTGATGGTGGTGTGCGCCACCAGTGCAGCGCACGTAGAGTGCGCCGTTATTTCGTTCGCCCACACGCTGGAGCCATCCGGACTCCGCCATAGAGGCCACAGCGCGATAGACGGTGGCGGCTCCGACCGGAACGCTCGAAACGCCAAGTGCGCGCACCAAGTCGTCAATTGTGAACGCCCCAGGCATAGCGTCGGTCATCTCGGTGATCTCGCGTCGCTGGGCCGAGACACGCCCAGTGCCGTAGGGGCGGTGCTCGTGTCTGTCGGTTGATGAAGCCATGGTCTCCTCGGAGTAAGTCATAAGTGAGAATGATTCTCACTAGGCCCGGCTAATTGTACCCCCGGACACCTCATCTGAATCCAGGTGATCCCGGAGGGCATCCGTGGTGTCGATGAAGTACTATATGAGTTGGTTATGATTGGGATCATTTAGCACGGAGGAGCACCTTTTGAACATCTCACAACTGAGGGCGTTCGTTATGGTCGTTGAGCAGGGGACTTTCTCGGGTGCCGCGCGAGCCATGCACCTGTCCCAGCCAGCTGTGACCATGCAAGTCCAAGCGCTTGAGGCCGATATCGGCGCGACACTGTTGGATCGCGGTTATCGCAAGGTGGAGCTGACAGAGGCGGGCCGCATGCTGCTGCCCTTCGCAAAGCGAGTTCTCGAGGAGATCGAAGAGGCTCGCGACGAGATCGCGAACATGACCGGACGTGTGACGGGCCGTCTCGAGCTCGCGGCGAGCACCACCCCTGGTCAGTACATCCTGCCGGGGCTACTGGGCAAGTTCCTGAAGCAGAACCCAGAAGTCGGCGTTTCCATCAAGATCCATGACACTGCGGAGGTCGTCGAGGCGGTCGAGGAAGGACGCGCCCACATGGGCGTGACCGGTGCGCAGATCAAGGGTGCCAGGGCAACATTCGAGCAACTCGGCAGTGATGACATAGTCATGATCTGCCACCCAGATCACCATCTGGCAACTGCCAAGAACCTCACGGTGGGCGAGGTGGCAAGAGAGCCGTTCATCATGCGCGAGGTGGGCTCGGGAACCCGCATCGTGGTCGAGGAAGTCCTGCGGTCGGCCGGAGTGGACCCGGGGGACCTGGAAGTGGTGACCGAACTCGGCACCAACGAGGCGATCGTGAATGCGGTCGAAGGCGGCATGGGAGTAGGTGCAGTGAGTACTTGGGTAGTGGACAAGGCCCTGGAGCTGGGCACCGTTGTCCCTGTGCCACTGCCGCACTTCCCTGTGAACAGACCGCTGTATGTGGTCACGCCACGTGGCACCATGACACGTGCGGCCGACGCCTTTCTTGAGCATCTAAGGGAGCATTTGGGCTAGCAGGACCACTCGTTCCGGCAAACGAGAGAGGTGACTGGAGGGTGATCGAGATCAGAGTAGGAGTGCTCACGTGTTCGGACTCGCGTGCGCAGGGAAGGGCCGAGGACACCGCTGGGTTGGCCTTGGTCGAGCGATGTGAACAGCGCGGATGGAACGTCGTCGCATATCATGTGTGTCCGTCCGAGATGGAGTGCATCTCCGCTTCGATCATCGAGATGACGGATGTCGATGACGCGCACGTGGTCTTCACGTGCGGCGGCACAGGACTGCACCCTTCGGATATCGTTCCGGAGGCGACGACTCTCGTGTGTGAACGTCTCGTGCCGGGCATCACCGAGCACATTCGAGTGGAGTGCGTCGCCCCGTATCCCAAGACGATGTTCTCGCGCGCGGTCGCAGGACTGAGAGAAGGCTCTCTGGTCATCAACTTTGCCGGGGGCGACGATGCGATCAAGACGTCGTTCGCTCTGATAGCGGACGAACTCGAATATGCTGTCTCGATAGCCAGTGATCGGAGCTAGCCGACCAAGCATCGCGGGGGAATGCCTTCGCACGCTCGGATACGCAAATATGGGGAGGCTCAATGTCAACTAGAGGTTGAGTCCAATTGGGGGGTCACGGGAACGATCTTCGAGGGTGAGGGTAGAGTGATGATTCTGCTCACCAGACCTGCGCGTTTCGTTGACACACCCCTATGCCGTCTCTATTCTCTGTGTAACTGTTGTTACGTACTCATGTGTGCCGCCGCTGACTACCGGTATTGGTCACGGCGGTGCTGCGTCTGAAAAGCGTTGCGCATGAGCCTCGAACGGTGTGTATTCCTGAAGGAAGCGCGAATACAGAAACGCACCTCTGTATTCCACGAAAGGGCAAGGGGGTGTCAGCGATCGTACTGACCGAGATCAACGTATGGCTCGACGCAATCTTCACCACGCTGTATCCGGTGATTGTCGTCGCGCTGACCGCTCACTTCGTGGGGAACATCCTCACGGGGCGGGCAAAGAAGCGGTTCAAGGGTTGGGAGTGGCCCCGTCATGA
>JAQIBK010000089.1 GCA_027859125.1 Actinomycetota bacterium
GAGGAGTACGGGTCGCCCGCTTGATACTATGCAAGCAATGTGTGTGCCAATATCGCGCCTAGGGAGACTCGGCTAGTAACGCGGTCACATGGTCCCGCAGAGTGGACATCTCGAACCCATATGCTTCCTTCACCTCGCCCAAACCCTCCCCATATTCGGATTCATCTATTCCGAAAGGCTCCGCGATATCGTTTGGAGCCAATCCGGTTGCATCCGCGATGTCGTTCACGGACATCCATCCTTTGATGGTGCTGGTATCTACCACGCCGTCGCCAGAACCTGATCCTGACCCGGTGCGCTGCACCTCTCCTGCCAATGTCGTCTTGGTCCATTCGAACTCTCCAGCAGCCGTTGTGAGAGCGACGATGCCAAAGAAGATCAGAAAGGTGAAGGCGGTGACCATGAGAGATGAGGTTCTGATGCTTCGTCGATCCGCCACGACGAGCGTGTCCTGAACCGGACATGCTTCCACGCACTCGCCGCATGCGATGCACTCGGGTGAGTCCACCGTGATCGCCTCGGCGACATCGATGGCAACCGGGCAGGCGGCATTGCATGCTCCGCAATCTATGCAGGAGAGTTCGTTGCGCCGCACCTTGAACCAGCTGAGCTTGGCTCCCAACCCAAGGAATGCGCCCATGGGACAGGCATATCGGCAGAAGAAGCGGTCGTACAGAAGCGAGCCTATGAGGGATACCAGCAGAACGACGGCACCGACGACGATCTCTGTCAGAAGTTCGGGAGATGTGAGGTGGTGGTATGCAGCCCACGGGTCGTACGGGCGCATCACCAGCTCGCCTGCGCGCCAGGTCCAGAGCACGAAGACCGCGAGAACCCCGTATTTCAGGAAGCGTGCGGGCCGGTCCAGCCACACGGGTACCGGTCCATGCTCGGGCACGAAGCGCTTCCCGAGTCGTTCGAATACCTCCTGCAGGGTGCCCAGAGGGCAGATGCGTCCACAGAATGTGCGGCCGAAGACCGCGACCAGGATGACGCTGGCGATCAGCAGGGCGAGGCTGCCGAACTCGACCTTCTTGAGGTATGCCCCGTTCAATATGAGACTGTTCAGGGACTCCAGGCCTCCAAAGGGACACAGCGCATCGACTCCCACCGGCCAGAACGTTCCGGAGCGATTCGCGTGCAACAGCCCAAGGATCGTGCTCGCTGCGAGAACTGTCAGAAGCAGCCCCCAGCGGGTCCACTTTGCGGTTCGCCTCTTGGCGGGGTCCGTGCGGGGTACTGCGGTCATCTCTCGTAACCTCCGTGTTCGTCGGTCTGACCGTTCGCTCCCTTCCGCGGCGCGAACTGTGATGTCCAGTCTTGTGTAGAGATGTGAATATGTTGTGATGGTGTGAAGTATCTTGTTACTAGGGCTCTTTCTAGGGAGAACCAGTGACCGAAATCGCGATAAGTACTCACAGCCTCACACGGGACTTTCCGTCAGTCCGGGCGGTAGACTCACTCGACCTTGAGATTCCAGCAGGCGTGGTGTTCGGATTCCTAGGTCCCAACGGCTCCGGCAAGACGACAACCGTGCGCCTGTTACTTGGACTCTTGGAGCCCACTTCCGGCCGAGCTGAGGTGCTGGGTCACGATGTGTCCCTGGAGCCGCAGGCAGTGCGTGCCGCGACAGGCGCTCTAATGGAGCATTCAGGTCTCTACGAAAGGCTGACGGCTCAGGAGAACCTGGAGTTCTTTGGCCGCGCTGCCGGTATGTCACGCGTAGACGTCAAGGCGCGGATCCAGGAACTCCTCGACCCCCTCGACCTGCTCGAGCGCCGAGGAGAGCAGGTCGGCACTTGGAGCCGCGGGATGAAGCAGAAGCTCGCTGTCGCACGATCGCTAATGCACCGACCTCGCGTCGTGTTCCTGGACGAGCCCACGGCTGGACTCGATCCGGTGGCGGCAGCCGGCTTGCGCGATGACCTTGCTCGTCTTGTGGCCGAGGAGGGCGTCACAGTCTTCGTGAATACGCATCACCTCGCCGATGCTGAGCGGTTGTGCCATCAGGTCGGAGTGGTGCGCGATGGTCGACTTCTGGCAGTGGGCCGGCCCGATGAGTTGCGTACCGCCACCGGTGGGCGTCGACTGGAGATCGCTGGCCATGGGTTGGGTGGTGATGTCCTCAGCGCTGTGAGGGATGCGACCGGTGTTCTGGAGGTGCGGCTGGAGAACAGTCGTCTGGTGTTGGATCTGGATCAGGACGTGCGCACTCCGGATATTGTTCGCATAGTGATCGATCGAGGCGGAGAGATCGAGGAAGTGCGTCGCGGTGCAGAGACTCTCGAAGAAGCTTTCATGAACTTGTTGGAGGCCAGTGACGATGATATCTGACATCTGGCTTGTGGTCGTCAAGGAGTACCGAGAGGTTCTTCTTCGCCAGGGAGGGCGTCGAGCCAATATCTTCAACATGGTGCTCATCTTCGCCGTGTTCGGCGTATTCATGCCACTGCAGACTGGCGAGTGGTGGGTACAACAGCCGTGGACGCCGATCTTCTGGGCGTGGTTGCCCCTCTTTCTGGTGAGCGCATTGGTCGCCGACTCGTTCGCGGGGGAGCGCGAGCGGCACACGCTGGAGACACTTCTGACCACACGCCTGTCCGACAAGGCCATCCTGTTCGGCAAGATCGCTGCTGCCGTCATCTACGGTTACGGTATTCTGCTGGCTGTCATGGTGGTCAGCCTGGTCACGATCAACATCGCTTTCGCGACACCTCATCGGCTGTTGTTCTATCGAGCCGACGTGACGCTGGCCGTCATAGTGTTCGGATTCCTGATCACCTTCATGGTGACTGTGATCGGCGTCATGATATCGCTCAAGGCCACTACGGTCAGACAGGCGGGGCAGGCGCTCAGTTTGGGCATTCTGGCGTTGCTGTTCTTTCCGGGGTTGATATTCGGGTATCTGTATCGCGTGTTGCCCGGGGACGTTCAGACGCAGCTCTTGGACTTCATCGAACACCTTGAGCCCGGCGTGGTGCTGCTGACCGTTGCGCTCGTGTTCACTGCGCTCGATGCGATATTCTTGGCAGTGGCGATGAAACGGTTCAAGCGATCACGCTTGATCGATGAGTAGGAGAGTCAGGTAGCGTTATGGATGGTCGGAGCTGGAAGAAGGATCGGCGGTCAGGCGTATGGCATACCAGAAGTTCAACCCGGAGAAGCTAGAGAAGCTCAATGATCCGGCTCGGGCCGAGACCCTGATACCCGACCTCATGTGGAAAGCACTGGGCGTTCCGGCTGCCACAACACTCGTTGAGATCGGCGCCGGGACGGGGTTCTTCGCTCGCCGTTTCTCCAGTCTCGCCCCGCAAGCGACCGTGCATGCGGTTGACATGGCGCAGGTCATGATCGACTGGATGAACTCGAACCTGGCAGAGGTCGCTGAGGGTGCGATCGTGCCGCTGCTCGTAGACGAGACGACTATCGATCTTGCGGACGGCATTGCCGACGCAGTCTACATGATCAATCTGCATCATGAGCTCGCTGATCCGGAAGCGACCTACCGTGAGGCTGTGCGATTGCTCAAGCCCGGGGGGCGCATTCTGGTAGTGGACTGGGTTGATCGCGAGACTCCGCGCGGACCACGTCTGGACATAAGGGCGAGTACGGATGAGTTGAAGAGCGTACTGGAAGAGGCTGGCGTTTCTGAGGTGGAGATACACGAGGGACTTCCATGGCATCATATGGTGACGGCGACCAAACCGGAGGACGTGTGACAGCCAGGGTTCGCACCGCAACGACTCACGACGCCAAGTCAATAGCCGCGATATACAACCACTACATATCAACATCCAACACGACATTCGATACCGATCCAAAGAGTGTCGAGGATCGTGTCGAGTGGATAGCTGAGCGCGGGGACAGACAGCCGATCCTCGTTGTTGAGATCGATGATGTCGTGGTCGGCTGGGGGTCTGTGTCGCTCTATGCGACTCGACCGGCGTGGGGTCGCACTGTGGAGATCGGGATCTACATCGATCCAGCTGCCACGGGTGCGGGTCTGGGCATGCAGCTCGGGGAGGCATTGATCGAGGCGGCGCAACGCGGAGGCTATCACGCTTTGATCGCACAGATCGTCGCCGATAACACGGCTAGCGTGCATCTCATGGAGCGACTGGGATTCGAGCGCGTCGGGTACCTTCGTGAGGTCGGGTCCAAGTTCGGACGTCTTCATGACGTAGTGCTGTTCGAACTGCTCGTCCAAGAGCGTTTCGCCGATGGTGGGCGCCGATGATGGGTATGGGCTAGAATCATGTTTCGTGTCAACACCCCCGGATACAAGGAACCACATGATGAAGAAGCGCGTAATCGAGGGCGTGCGGAAGATCCGCGGCTTTCGATTCAAGATCCACAGGGACTTCATGGACTTCACGCATCTCGAGGTATCTGGAAGCCTGGTGCTTCTCGCCGCCACGATAATCGCGCTCATTCTGGCTAACTCACCGCTCGGTGAGAGTTTCGCGGAGTTCTGGCATATCGAGCTCGCTTTCGCGATTGGCGATTTTGAGTTCGACCAGTCGCTTCTGCACTGGATCGACGACGGGCTCATGGCGGTGTTCTTC
>JAQIBK010000170.1 GCA_027859125.1 Actinomycetota bacterium
GGCCGACCCCCCGCGGGCCGAAAGCCGCTGCGAGGCAAGGGGACGTCGCGTCCGCGGAAGGGCGGCAACACGCGCCCCAAGTGGCAGAGCACCGCTCTGAAGATCGTCGGAATAGTGACGCTGATGTCCATCATCGGCGGTGGTCTGGTCGGCATGGTGATCTGGAAGAAGGCCAACGCCGATCTACCGGACATCACTGGCACCGCACGCGGCACTGATCAGACGTCCTATATATATGACCGCAACGGTACACAGCTCGCCCGGCTCTACGCCGACGAGAACCGCACACACGTTGCCATCTCGGACATTCCGATCGCCGTGCGCCAGGGCGTGATCGCGACCGAGGACCAGAACTACTACGAGCACAAGGGCATCGATCCGTGGGGTATCGCGCGTGCGCTCTGGGTCGATATAACCCAAGGCAAGAGGCACGGCGGATCCACGATCACGCAGCAGTACGTGGTCAATGCGTTCGTCGAGCGAGAGAACTCGCTCATGCGCAAGCTGAAGGAGGGCATCCTCGCCTACCGTCTGGAGCAGGACTTCTCCAAAGACGAGATCCTTGAGAAATATCTGAACACCATCTACTACGGACATGGCGCCTATGGCGTGGAGGCCGCTTCCAAGACGTACTTCGGCGTGAGCGCCTCCGGCCTCTCGATCTCGCAGTCCGCCATGATCGCGGGTGTGATCAAATCGCCGGGAAGATACTCACCGTACCTGGACCCTGAGGCTGCGGTCGACCGCCGAGACACCGTGTTGGGCCAGATGCTCTCCGAGGGCTACATCACACAAGAACAGCATGATGCAGCAGTTGCTGAGGAGATGGTGCTCTCCACCCTGCAGGCGTCCGCAACAGCCGCTCCGTACTTCGTCGAGTACATCAAGGCACAGTTGACCGAGGAGTACGGCTCAGAGACGGTCTACCGTGGCGGAATAACCGTGTCGACAACGATCGACATGCGCATGCAGACGGCAGCGGAGAACGCCATCACCAACATTCTGAACGAGGAGGGCGACCCCTCCGCAGCGCTGGTGGCGATCGATCCGCGTACCGGCGAGATCATGGCCATGGTCGGTGGTACGGACTTCACGACCCAGCAGTTCAACGTCGCGGTCCAAGGACGACGTCAGCCGGGATCTGCATTCAAGCCGTTCGTGCTCGCGACCGCATTGGCCGAGGGCGTGCCGGCTGAGAAATCCTACGAGTGCGGGCCAGCCAAGCTTCCCTTGTCCAACGGACAGACCTGGAGCGTGACCGGAGCGCACGGCGCCAAGACCAGTGGCCCCATGCGCCTCCGTCAGGCCACTGAGAAATCAGTGAACTCGATCTTTGCGCAGTTGATACTCGCGGTGAGTCCTAGCGACGTGGTCACCACTATAGAGTCCATGGGCATCCATGAGGGGATCATGGCCGTACCCGCGATCGCTCTGGGCGGTCTGAATGAGGGCGTGTCCCCGCTGGAGATGGCGTCGGCATACGGCACGTTCGCCAACGCAGGCGTCCACGCGACACCCCAGGGGCTGCTGGAGGTCTCATCAGCGGACGGCGAGACGATGTACTCGCTGGAACCCGAGCTGACCGAGGCGATCGATCCTGCAGTGGCATACCTCACGACCGACATCCTGAAAGGCGCCATTTCTCGCGGCACCGGGACCGGGGCGAACATCGGGCGTCCCGCAGCAGGCAAGACGGGTACGACGCAAGCGTATCGCGACGCATGGTTCGTCGGTTATACGCCTGATCTGGTGTGCGCGGTATGGGTGGGGCATCCCGACGGTCAGATCGAGATGGCCAACGTTCACGGCCGAAAGGTCTCTGGCGGATCGTTCCCCGCCGACATCTGGGCGCAGTTCATGAAGGAAGCGCTCGTGGACACGCCATCCTCGGACTTCACCAAGCCCAGCGGACTCGTGAACCTGACCGTTTGCGACGACACAGGGCTGCTGAACACCGAGTACTGCGAGAAGTCGGTGACGGGGCTGTTCATTCGCGGCTTCGTTCCCAAGGAGACCTGCGACCTTCACACCGGTCCGATCGAGATCGACATCCCCAACGTGATCGGCATGACCAAGGAGGCCGCTATCGCACTACTGAAGCAGCTCATGCTTCTGTTCGAGGTGACCGAGAAGGATGTGCACGGTATTCCGGCAGGAATCGTGGCCAGTCAGACTCCTGCGGCGGGCAGCACGGGCACCACAGAGACGGTCGTGTCGCTGATTGTGGCGAACGGTGGAGACGCCGACCTGTCCCCCATCGCACAGTTCGTGTTCGGGCCGACGGAACCCTCGATGATGCAACCTGTCGCTTTCGACGGGTCCGTCTCGACCGATGACGGCGAGATAGTCACGTACCTCTGGGAGTTCGGTGACGGAACCGAGGAGCAGCTTGGCGCAAACGTGAGCCATGTATTCAGTGACCCCGGTACGTGGGAGATCACCCTGTGGGTCACCGATGACAGCGATCAGACTTCTTCGGTCACACAGAAGATCACGGTGAAGTAGCGCAACGTGCACAGCCTAGTGGACTGAGAATCGGCATATATGACACGCGACGCCCGCCGGATCGGCGGGCGTCGCTGCATTTGGATCCGATCGATGTGGCGGAGCTACTTCACGCCACGAAAGAAGTGTCCACTGGTCGTGTTCTCGACCATTGCCGCATCCGGCACGGTACGACCAGCAACTGCAGTTCTAAGAATGTCGCCGACCTCGCTCACCACTCGCTGAGCGAACCGCAGGCTGTCGACATGCAAGTCGAGTCTCACCGCACCTAACCCGGTCTCGACGACCTCGTTGAGTGCGCGCGTGAGATCCAGCGGCACCGCGTTGTAGATGTGGCTGCGCCCGGTGGGATCGGTAACGACAGGGAACTCGTAACCTTTTTGGTCTCGCAGCGTGTGGCGTCCATGACGACGCTTGCATGTGTCGCAGTTGCGCTTGCAGGGTCCCTGGGCCATGAGCACGCAGTGCTCGGTGACCATGAGCTCCTGTCGACCCCATATGGCCGTACCGACGCGGACCTTCGAATGCTGCGCCATCTCCGCGATCTGCCTGCCCGAGAGCTCCGGCGAAAGCCACACGGACGATGCTCCGAGATCGACGAGAGCCTCGAGCGTCCAGGGATTGACAGCGCCCAGCGACCAATCGGCCTCGACCTCGATTCCCTCATCGGCGAGCTTGCGGATCAGACCCAGATTGCCGACGACCACACGCTGGCACTTGGCGACGTCACGCAGAAAGCCGTCGGCCTCAGTGTCGTGCGCAATGCGAGGGATCACGGGCACGATGCGATCGGGCACCTTGCCCCCGAACTCCTTGAGCAGCCACACGGGGATCTGTACGCGGGCGACGTTGGTGTCCAGGCATGCCCTGGCGATGGAGATGTCCGACGTGGCAACGACTATTTCAGGTGCAGCAGTCTCATGCTTGCGTCCGCGCGGGACGGATATCTCGATGTTCTGGAACGAACGATCGGCCCAGGGTGCGAGCACACTGGCCTCATACTCGTCGATCGCTTCGCGGCGCACGCGGTGAAGCGTGGAGTACCCGACACCTGCACCGGCATCGAGTTCGATGTCCCACGATGCGGCGCGATACGGAGTACCGCCCAGACGTCCAACGTGTTCAGCGACCTCATCGGCTGTGATGGGCTTGGTGCGGGCGACTTCGATCGTCGGTCCCTCGGCAGCGCCGAAGTGGGTGCCGTCATTGACCCGGACGGTCAGGGGCCGATTCCTCACGAGCGTGACGGAGATGTCCAGATCTATCGTGCCTTCGGACGCATCTTTGGTGAACGTACGCTTGGCGGCCTGCTCCAGCGATGCGTTCACGACGCGGAACACTCGATCGCTCTTGGACAGCCGCTTCTCTGCGAGAATGCCCACGGATGCTCCGGCCGGCGCGGACATGGTCGTACCGTCCTCGTATCGCATGGTTCCGACCTTCTGGGCGAAGCGACCATTGTTGGTCCAGAACTCGATCGTGTCGCCGGAGTCGAGCGCACCCTCGAGCGCAACGGTCGCCCAATGGTCCTCGAGACGAGATACACGCCCTATGGCCACACCGCGATTGTTCGGACGTGTGTAGCTCATCATGCTGTTGCCTCGCTCCTCGAGCAGGTACGCAGGGGAGAAACCGCGACTGAAGGCCTCGTCCAGGATCGAGCGCTCACCCTCAGTGATGCTGAACTCCGCAGGATCCTCCAATGCGCGATCCAGTGCGGCGCGATAGACCCTGGTCACCAAAGCCACATATTCGGGGGACTTCATCCGTCCCTCGATCTTGAAAGCCGAGACACCTGCCTCGATGAGCGCAGGCAGCTGACCGATGCCCACGATATCGCGCGGACTCAGGAGATAGAGCCCGGGAGTCTCCACGACCTCTCTACGGCCATCCGTCAATTCATAAGGCATGCGGCATGGCTGAGCACAGAGCCCTCGGTTGCCCGAGCGCCCGCCGATCATGGACGACATGAGGCACTGGCCCGAGTAGCTGACACAGAGCGCGCCGTGAACGAACGACTCGACCTCGATGCCTTCGACAGCTGCCAGTGTCGATATCTCGCCAAGAGAGGTCTCACGAGCGAGCGTCACACGGGAAACGCCGAGCCGCGCGAGCTCCTCGACAGTGGCAGAGTTGTGAGTGTTCATCTGAGTGGAGGCATGGATCCGCACGTGCGGAAGCTCGCGCCGGAGCAAGCGGAGCAGACCGAGATCCTGCACGATCACAGCGTCGATTCCGGTCTCCCATGCACGCGAGACCATCTCGACGGCAGTGATCATCTCATCGGCCAGCACGAGAACGTTCGCAGTGAGGTAGACTCGAACGCCATGCAGGTGCGCGAAGTGGCACACCTCAGGCAGCGTCTCCAGGGAGAAGTTCTTGGCACTTCGACGGGCGTTGAGACTCTCGACCCCGAGATAGACCGCGTCGGCACCGTTGTTGACCGCCGCACGTAGGGATTCGGGGCCGCCAGCGGGCGCGAGGAGTTCGGGAACGCGAGTGGGGGAGTGGGGATTCGTCTCGGAAAGAGACAGGTCCTGATTCATCGTTTGAGCCTTCCTGTGACGCGCCTCGGTCTCGCGGGAGCGGACCCTCGGCGGTGTCGGTACGGTAACGTCACGGTTGTGTCTGGCGCGATGAACGCACCATGTAGCACAATAGGCAGGTTGGAGGTGAGAGGGACACATGTCAAGTAGGCGAGCTCGTGCCAGGCGCCACAAAGGCGCTGGCAAAGGAATCATCATCATGCGAGTTGCCGTCGTCGCAGTCGCGGCGCTACTTGTCCTGGCCGCTTCCGGCGCTTTCACCGGATATGCGGTGGCGATGTCCTGGCTCGAGGACCTTCCGGACTACCAGTCGGCCGAGGCTTTCGAACTGGCTCAGCCCACCAAGATATACTCCGCCGACGGTGTGCTTCTAGCCCGTCTGTTCCTTGAGAACCGCACCACCGTTCCCATGTCCGAGATCGCAACCGACCTGGCCGACGCCATCGTGGCCATCGAGGACGAACGCTTCTACCAGCATGACGGTGTGGACTACCTGGGTATCGCGCGCGCCGCCTTCAAGGACGTCATAGCAGGCGACTTCGACGAGGGCGCCTCCACCATTACTCAGCAGTACATCGATAACACGGTCTTGCGTGACGAGCGCACCGATCGCACCCTGCGCTACAAAGCGCGCGAAGCGTATCTCGCACTTGAACTGGAGAAGCTGAAATCCAAAGAGGAGATCCTTGGCCTCTATCTCAACGCGATCTACCTTGGTGACGGAGCGTACGGCGCACAAGCGGCGGCCCACACCTACTTCGCCAAGGACGCAAAGGACTTGACCTTGCCTGAGGCCGCCACCCTGGCCGCTCTGGCGCAGGCACCGAGCAGGCTGAACCCGTACGATAATCCCGAAGGCGCCACACAACGACGCAATCTCGTACTGGGACGCATGCTCGCCAACAACTTCATCACCCAGACCGAGCACGATGAGGCCATCGCGGCCCCCATGGCGGTCGAGGGCAGCGAAGAGCCCGAGGGTGGCATCTATCAGGCGCATTACTTCGTCGCCCACGTCAAGAAGGTCCTGCAGCAGGAGTACAGCCAGTCGCTCGTGTTCCAGGGCGGATTGACAGTGTACACCACCCTCGACACCCGCCTGCAGGGATACGCCGAGGATGCGGTGTTCTCTCGCTACTACCGCGACACTGATCCCAACTGCGCCTTGGTGTCGATCGACCACACCAACGGGCATGTTGTGGCAATGGTCGGTGGAGATGACTTCTCTGAGAACAAGTTCAACCTGGCAACCCAAGGCAGACGTCAGCCGGGTTCAGCGTTCAAGATGTTCGTGCTGGTCACCGCGCTCGAGGATGGCATGCCCCCCAGCCGCTACGTGGACTCCAGCTCCCCTGCTGTGATCCCGACCAATCCTCCCTGGGTCGTCAGCAACAGTGAGGGCTACGGTCGAGGAATGATCACAATGCGGGCGGGCACGCGCGGCTCGGTCAACACGGTGTTCGCGCGTCTGATCTTCGAACTGGGTGCGGACAAGGTCGCTGCCACAGCGCGGCGCATGGGCATCACGTCCGATGTGCCCGCCTACCCGTCCATCGCTCTGGGCACTCACAACGTGTCGGTGATTGACATGGCGTCGGCATTTGGCACGCTGGCCAATTTGGGAACGCGCAACGATCCGGTCGTGATAACGAAGGTGCTCGATCGTGCCGGCGAAACGGTCTTTGAGTCCACGCTGCTGCCCCAGGAAGTCGTTTCGCCCGAGATCGCATATGCGGCGATCAACATCATGAAGGGCGTTATCACCGGAGGCACGGCGCGACGTGCCAACATAGGTCGACCGGCTGCCGGCAAGACCGGGACCAGCCAGAACTACCGCGACGCATGGTTCTGCGGCTTCACTCCGCAGCTCACCACGGCAGTCTGGACGGGCTACTACGAAAGAGAGACATCCATGCGCAACGTCAACGGGGTCCGTGGTTTTGGAGGAACGCTCTCCGCCCCGGTGTGGGCGGACTACATGTCAAAGGCGCTCGAAGGTCTGCCTGCCGTGGATTGGCCACGTCAGGAGACACCCGACTATCGCTGGAAGTCCGCGTGGGCCGCGACGCAACCGACCACCTCGTATCTGGGCTTCTACCTGGAGAGCGTTCTCAAGGATCTCAATGAGTCCGGATTCAAGATCGTTATCGGTGAGCAGTACCACCCCAACGCCCTTGCTGGTGTGGTGATCGGACAAGTGCCCGCACCGGGTGACCCGATCTCTCCGGGTGCCGCACTGACACTCACTGTGTCCAAGGGCCCCATTCCTGCACCGCCGCCGCCGCCGTCGGTGCCGACGACCGGCGCACCGAGCCCGCCAACCACTGGCACCCCATAGACTCTTGTGCGAAAGCCAGCAACCCGCCCTGGAGAAGACCCGGAGCGGGCTGCTTTCTGTTTCATCCGTGTCATGCCCGGAGCCATTGGTGACCCACAGGAACCGACGGCTACGTGCGCTTCACACGCACCATGCCCGAAGTGCACAAGATCTGGATCTCTCCGGCCTTCTCGATCTCATCGAGAATGAGATTCATGCCGATCACGTCCGATGATATGTGTCCCGCGATGATCAGATTGAGCTTGAGCTCCTCGGCACGCTTTCTGTGATCCTCGGAGTAGTGCATGCCCACCAGCGTTCCCACACCGGCCGCGGAAAGCCGGTTCAAGGCGTCTGTGGGGCCCTCGGTGCCGCCGGTCATGTCCACGACTATGCGACCGGGACGGTTGGCTCCATCGCCCTGCACCAGAATGGGGCCATATCCCTTCTTGGCCGCGTCCTTGTACTCGGGGATATCGCGTAGCGACTTCACGACCGCGTCGAGCGTCTCGGGCTTCGCAGCCTCAAGGTGCGCCTGCACGAAGGCATTGACGGAGTTGTCGGCCGGAGTATGGCAGGACATCGAGGCGAAGCCGAGCAGGTTGGCCGCGTCGATCGCACGATAGTGGTTCGCCGGCATGATGCGACGGCGAACCTCTTGGGCACGCGGGCCTATCAGTGCGTCAGCGGCGCCGATGGCGACACCTTGGTCAGCCCAGAGGTCGGCCTGCATGAGCATGACCTCGTGGAGGTTGGCGAAGCCGGGACCCTCGGGGTGATGCGACAGCACCAGGTCGATGGGCGCGCCCTTCTCGCGGAGACGATCAGCCAGGAGTACCTCTGCGGCCTCCATGTCGATACCGGTGATCAGACCGCGGATCTCCATCTCAGGGTCGCCCGCGCAGATGCGGGTGTCGGCGTAGGGATTCGTGAACTTCTCGGTGTCAAAGAACTCCTTGTCCTCAGCCTCCAGCTCGTCGAACGCCTTCTGCTCGTTGGCCATGACGCGAGCGAGCTCCTTGGAGTCGCGCTTGTCCTGGTCCATGCCGTGCGCCACCGCGATTCGGTAGATGTCTTTGAGTTTCACTGGCACGAACTCCCCTTTCCTGACGCGTCGCCCAGAAGCGACGCGAGCTATCAGCCGATCCGACCTTTGGACACATTCTTGTGTCCTTCGAGATAGTAACGCAGATGCAGTTCGTGCCCCGCAGAAAGGCCGATGCGACCCGATGTCGCAACTCTCTCGCCTGCCGGAAGCCGCAGAGCATGAATCCGAATCGCACTATCGATGAGTCCACCCCCGTTGTCGGACATGGTCAGTCCCAGAGCCGCCGCAAGCTTGCCGGGACCATTGGTGAGTTCGCGGTCAGACCGACCTTGCCGACGCAAACGCATCGTCTCGAGACCGATAGTGGGCTCGATGGCACGAATGAGAACCGCACCCGCCGTCCCTTCCGACTCGCACACGAGGTTCAACATGTGGTGATTGCCGTACGTGAAGTAGACGTACAGGTGGCCGGGAGGTCCATACATCGTGGCGTTACGTTTGGTGATGCCCTTGGTCGCAGCGTGAGAACCCGGATCGTCCGATCCCAGATACGCCTCTGTCTCAACGATGCGTCCGCCCGTGACCACGCCATCCTTGTCGGAAATGAGCAGCATCCCCAAGAGTTCCGGCGCGACTGCACGCGGATCGCGATCGAAGAACCCTTGCTGCACCAAAGCCGCGTCTGATAGTGGTACAGCCACCTTGTTTCCCTTTGCGGAGCTCAGTCGCGGTGTGCCTCCGTCCACGTCGCGTCCACGGCCAGCGCATCTCGAGCGACCAGCAGCTGATCCAGCACAGCATCATTACCTGTGCCACCCACACTCACGCGACGCGCAACGACACCGTAGATGTCGACGGAATCGATCGCATCGGCCTGGAAAGCGGGGTCCGTGTCCAAGAACTCCTGAGTACTCATGTCCTGCAAAGTCCGACCTTCGCGCTCGAGTTTGAGCACCAACCTGCCGACGACTTCATGCGCCTGCCGAAATGGCATACCCGTGCCCACGAGGTAGTCGGCCAGATCCGTCGCAGCCATGAATCCGCCCTGAGCACCGGCGAGCATGGTCTCCGTGTTCACGTACATTGTCGAGATCATGCCCTCCATCGCTCGCAGGCCGTCTGCGAAAGTGTCGATGGCATCGAACGCGCCCTCTTTGTCCTCCTGCATATCTTTGTTGTATGCGAGGGGCAGCCCCTTGAGCATGACGAGAAGACCTGTGAGATCGCCGACGACGCGTCCCGTCTTGCCGCGCGTCAGCTCGGCGAAATCGGGGTTCTTCTTCTGGGGCATGATGCTGGAGCCCGTGGAGAACGAATCGTCCATGGTGATGAATCCGAACTCCTCGGTGGACCAGAGGATCAGTTCTTCACACAAACGCGAGAGATGCACCATGCCCACGGTGCACGCGTAGGTGAGGTCGAGCAGGAAGTCGCGGTCAGAGACGGAGTCCATCGAGTTGGGTCCCACCGCATCGAACCCAAGTGTGTCTGCCACGAACTGGCGGTCTATGTCGAACGTTGTGCCTGCGAGCGCGGCGGATCCCAGCGGAAGGACGTCGGCCGCCTCATACGCATGGCGCAAACGGGTAACGTCACGCGTGAGCATCCAGTAATAGGCCAGGAGATGATGGCCGAACAGAACCGGCTGAGCCTTCTGCATGTGCGTGTATCCCGGCATCACAACCCCGTGGTGCTCCTGAGCCACGTGCAGCAACGCGGAACGCAACTCATTCACGTGACCGATGAGATCGACTGCGGCGTCCTTGCAGTACATGCGGGTGTCCAACGCAACCTGGTCGTTGCGACTGCGCGCCGTGTGAAGGCGACCGCCGGCGGTCCCTATCTTGTCGGTGAGTGTGCGCTCTATCGCCATATGAATATCCTCGTCGGCGATCCTGAACTCGAACTCGCCTTCGCTGATCGAACGGAACACGTCGTTCAGTCCGGATTCGATCTCGTCGGCATCCGCAGACGTGATGATGCCCTGCTTGGCCAGCATGCGTGCATGTGCAATAGAGCCCTTGATGTCCTGAGCCCACATGCGACGGTCGACCATGAGCGAGGCACCGTACTGTTCGAGGAACGCGCTCGGGGACTTTTCGAATCGCCCGCCCCAGGGCTTCTTGGCGTCAGACACGCTGGTGAATCCTCCAATGCAAGCAGGTGGGTGGGATCGATTCCTTATACTTCCCCCTCTTTGCCCACCTTGCGGCGCTGGCGCGCCCATACCTTGGTGGGCAGACCGTGCAGGTCGATGAACCCTTTGGCAGCCTTGTGGTCGAAGTTGTCGGCCTCGTCGTACGTGGCCAACTCGTAGTCGTAGAGAGAGTACGGACTGCGGCGACCGACAACCACGCATGAGCCCTTGAAGAAACGAAGACGCACGTCACCTGTGACCAGCGCTTGT
Organism: Actinomycetota bacterium; assembly: GCA_027859125.1. Taxonomy (GTDB): domain Bacteria; phylum Actinomycetota; class Coriobacteriia; order Anaerosomatales; family UBA3086; genus UBA3086. The sequence continues at coordinate 10,824 of JAQIBK010000170.1, forward strand.
GTGGAGTCGACGAAACCGTCCAAAGCCTCCTTGAGAGGCGAGAACCAGAGCCCGTTGTAGACGAGCTCGGCCCACTTCTGCTCGATTTGAAGCTTGTAGTGAAGCACGTCGCGCTCAAGACAGAGATCCTCAAGAGCCTTGTGCGCCTGGATGAGCGTGAGCGCACCGGGGACCTCGTAGACCTCGCGGGACTTGAGGCCGACCAAGCGGTTCTCGATCATGTCGATGCGTCCGAAGCCGTGCTTGCCTGCGACCTCGTTCATGGCAAGGATGATCTCGTGGAACGACTTCTTCTCGCCGTTGAAGGAGACGGGCAGACCGGCCACGAAGGAGATCTCCGCGTACTCGGGCTCATCGCAAGCCGGCACGTTCCCGTCACCGGTCATGGCGTAGATGTCCGCAGGCGGCTCGACCCAGGGATCCTCGAGCACGCCGCACTCGATGGCGCGTCCCCAGAGGTTGTCGTCGATCGAGTACGGGTTCGCCTTGGTCGTGGGCTCCGGGATGCCGTGCTTGACCGCGTACTCCATCTCCTGGTCGCGAGTCTTCAGCTCCCACTCGCGAACCGGGGCGAGCACCTCGATGTCCGGGTCGAGCGCGGAGATCCCGACCTCGAAGCGTACCTGGTCGTTGCCTTTTCCGGTGCAGCCGTGCGCGATGTAACGTGCGCCGGTGCGTTGGGCCACCTCGACCAGATGCATCACGATGATCGGACGCGACATGGCCGAGAGCAGCGGGTACTTGTTCTCATAGAGGGCGTTGGTGCGAAGCGCCTTGGACAGGAACTCCTCGACGTACTCCTCGCGAACGTCCTTCACGATCGATTCGATCGCACCTACCGTCAACGCCTTCAGGCGGACCGTCTCGAGATCCTGACGCTCCTGACCCACATCGATCGCCAGCGCGATCACATCCACGTCGTGGTTGTCGATGAGCCAGCGGATCGCCACGGAAGTATCGAGTCCACCGGAGTACGCGAGAACGACTTTCTCTTTGGCCATTGAAAGCCCCTTCTTGTTCGTGCGCGCGCCAGACAAGCGTGCGCTGATTCACATTACTGAAGCGGCCTAGCGTGCGCCGCGGAACTTGTTGAGGTTGTCGACCAACTGCTGACCGGCCTCCGGGGTCTGCGCGATGACCAGAATCGTATCGTCACCTGCGATGGAACCAAGAACGTCGGCGATATCCGCAGCGTCAAGAGCGGCGGCGACACCGGGAGCCGTGCCCACGGACGCCTTGATCAGCACGAGGTTCTCCGTGCGCTTCACGCCGATCACCAGGTCGGAGATCATCCGCTGCAGGTGGAGGTCCTCGGCGAGCACGTAGACGCCCTCCGGCAGCTTCCTGAGGCCCATCTCAGTGATGTCGCGCGAAACGGTCGCCTGCGTGCAGGAGAACCCATCGGCTTCCAGGTGATCAACGAGCTGACGCTGTGTGCGAATGTGCTCGGCGCGCACGATATCGCGAATCGCATCCTGTCTTCTTGTGCGCTTCCTCATGTCGCTCCTTCAACTGGTGCCTGCAATATGGCCGTGCACTAGCCCATGATCAGAGAGAGCAGTGCCTTCTGGGCATGCAGCCGGTTCTCCGCCTCGTCATACACGATCGAAGACGGAGCATCGATCACTGTGTCTAGCACTTCCTCACCCCTGTGGGCGGGAAGACAATGCATGAACACGGCGTCGTTGGCAGCCCGCGCCATCAGAGCAGGGTTCACGGCGAAGTCATCGAATACCGCGACCCGCGCAGCATGCTCGTCCTCTTGGCCCATCGACGCCCACGTGTCTGTAGCGACCACGTCTGCACCGTCGACCGCGGCGTTGGGATCCACACCGATCTCGATGCTCGCTCCTGTGCCGGCCGCGATCTTGCGGGCTTTGGCGATGACATGAGAGGCCGGCTCAAAGCCTGCAGGCGTCGCTATCGCCACATCCATACCGGTCAGAGCACCTGCCAGAAGGTAGGTATGTGCCATATTGTTGCCGTCGCCCACGTACGCGAACCTGAGTCCCGACAGCTTCCCTTTGTGCTCTCTGATCGTGAGCAGATCGGCGAGACCCTGACAGGGGTGGTAGTCATCGGTGAGTGCATTGACCACCGGCACTGAGGCGACTCTTGCGATCTCCTCAACGAAGGACTGGTCGAAAGTACGGATCACGATCGCGTCGACGTACCGCTCCAGCACACTCGTGGAGTCGGCCACGGTCTCTCCACGAGAGAAGGCGCTTCCCTCGCCGACGAGCACTACCGGAGTGACACCGAGACGCGCGCACCCCACTTCGAACGACACACGCGTGCGCATGGAAGGCTTCTGGAATATGAGAGCCGCAGCCCGTCCGGAAAGAGGCGCCGAGTGGTCGCCGGCGGCCCAGGCGGCCTTCTGCTCCAAAGCCGCGTCGAGAACGAGGGCAACCTCGTGAGGTGTGAGATCTGACAGCGCCAACAGATCACGTCCCGAGAGTGGTGTCGTCATCATTCACTCCTCTCCATGAAGAAGTTCATACAAAGTGGCACAAAGTGTATCAATTTCGGCGGTTCCACACACTAGCGGGGGTAGAAAACGCAGAATATTCGTTCCAATGTTATTCAAGACGATTCCGCGACTCAGGGCCGCCAGAGCCAAATCGCCCGCGATCGGCTGCTCGAACTGCGCCGCGACCATCAATCCTGCTCCACGGACCTCTGTTATCGCGCCCGTCCTCTCACCCAGATCGATCAGCGCGTCACGTAGATACGCGCCGACCTCGACCGCGTTCTCACCGAGGCCCTCGCAGGCCAGTGCATCTATCGTTGCACGCGCTGCGGCACAGATCACCGGACCCCCCGCGAATGTCGAACCGTGGTCGCCTGGCGATAAGTACTCCGAGAAACCCTCGTACGCGAGCAACGCACCGATGGGAAGGCCGTTGGCCATCGCCTTGGCCAGAGGCATCAGATCGGGGCGCACACCGTATGCCTGATGCGCGAACGCCGGACCTGTACGAAAGAAACCGGTCTGCACTTCATCGAGCACCAGCGCGGCATCGTGCGCATCACACAACGACCGCACCGCCTGCAGGTACTCCAGAGTGCAGGGGTAGACTCCGCCCTCACCCTGAATGGGCTCCAACATGACCGCAGCCGTGTTCGGGCCGACGGCGGCCTCGAGCGCTTCGATGTCATTGAGCGGCACATGGGAGAAGCCCGGCAACATGGGCGCGAACGGATCCTGTTTCGCAGGCTGTGGCGTAGCGGCCAACGAGCCCATGGTGCGACCATGGAACCCTCTGAGCACGCTGACGATCTCGTAGGCTTGCTCGCCCTTGCGCTCCTTGGAGCGCTTGCGTGCCAGCTTGATGGCGGCCTCGCACGCCTCGGTGCCCGAATTGGCGAAGTGCACGCGATAGCCCTCACCTGCCAGTGCGACCAAATCCCCTGCCAGTTCCGCCCTGTGCTCCACATGGAAGAGGTTGCTCACATGAGTGAGTTTCGCCACCTGTTCCTGCACCGCAGCCACGACAGCCGGATGCGAGTGTCCAAGATTGACCGCTCCTATTCCCGACACGAAATCGAGATACTCGCGCCCGTCGTCGTCATACAGCCGCATGCCGCTACCGGACACGAACAACACGTCCTTGCGAGCGTACGTGTTCATGTGGAACTCATCGTCATGCGCCTTGAGGTGGTCGAACATCTCACCCATGGCTCACGCACCACCCTCGAACGCCGAGGAGAGCCCGGGGGCCGCCGCCTCGCCGCTCTGTGTGAGCATGGTGCCGACGCCTGCATCGGTGTAGACCTCGAGCAGCAGCGCATGGGGCAGGATGCCATTGAGCAGATGAGCCCGGCCGACGCCACCGCGCAGAGCCTTGGCGCACGCACCGATCTTGGGGATCATGCCGCGAGAGAGCGATTCGGACATCATCATCTCCTCGGCCTGCGCGAGCGAGAGGCTGGAGATGAGCGACGACTTGTCGGCGAAGTCGCGATACAGGCCGTCGACGTCCGTCAGGAAGATGAGCTTCTCGGCGCCCAGAGCGGCGGCGATCTCGCCGGCGACGTTGTCGGCGTTGATGTTGTACGAGCCGCCGTCCTCACCCACGCCCACCGTGGCGATGACCGGAACGAAGCCGTCCTCGACGAGCTTGGTGATGACTGTGGTATCGATCGAGGTGACCTCGCCCACGCGGCCGAGCTTCTCAGACACCTGGCGTGCGCTGATCAGGTTGGCGTCGTCGCCCGCGATGCCCACGGCGAGCCTGCCGTGAGCGTTGATGGCGGTCACGAGCTGCTTGTTCACCTTGCCGACGAGAACCATCTTCACGACTTCCATGGCCTCGTCGTCGGTGATGCGCAGTCCCTCGTGGAACTCGATCGGCATGCTCAGCTTGTTCATATACTCGTTGATCGCCGGACCGCCACCATGCACGATCACCGGATTGATGCCGACGAGCTTCATGAGCACGATGTCGGATGCCACCGACTCGCGCAGCAAGGGATCGGTCATTGCCGAACCGCCATACTTGATGACAACTGTCTTTCCCCAGGTGCGCTTTATGTAAGGCAGCGCCTCGGTGAGTGTTTCTGCTTTGGCGAACAGGTCCTTCATGGTTTCGCTCCTTAACTGCGGATCGATCGCTATGTCCGATACTCTCCGTTGATCCGCACGTACTCGTAACTCAAGTCGCACGTCCACACCGAGGCGGCACCCTGCCCCAGGTGCAGATCGGCGATGACCTCGATCTCATCGGCAGCCAGTGCCTCTGTGGCCTCGATCTCATCGAACTCGACCGCCATCCCGTTCCGGCACGTGGTGATTCCAGCGAAGATCACTTCCAGCGTGTCCTGGTCCACCTTGGCGGACGACTTGCCCACGGCCATTGCGACCCGACCCCAATTGGCGTCTGCGCCGAAGATCGCCGTCTTGAACAGCGGGGAGTTGGCGATCGACCGAGCGGCATCCGGCGCGTCCGCATCGCTTTCCGCGCCCCTCACGGTCACCTCGATGAACTTGGTGGCCCCTTCGCCGTCCCGCACGATCATGCGCGCCAACTCAGTGCACACGTGTGCCACAGCCGCAGCCACCGCATCGAACGCGGCATCGGCCGGCTCGATCCCCTTACCACCCTTGGCACCGCTGGCCATGAGCATGCACATGTCGTTCGTCGAGGTATCGGAGTCGACCGTGATGCGATTGAAGCTGGCGTCGACCGCAGCCCTCAGTGCCGCGTCACACGCAGCCGATGAGAGCGGGGCGTCGCAGGTGAGAAAGGCCAGCATGGTGGCCATGTTCGGCATGATCATGCCGCTTCCCTTGGCCATGCCACCGACCGTGAAGCTGCGGCCGTCGACCTCGACTCTCACGGCCGTCTGCTTGAGAAACGTGTCGGTCGTCATTATGGCTTCCGCCGCATCGTCACCAGTGGCGCTGTCCAGCGCCGCAGTCGCTTCACGAATCCCGCTGAGCACCGCCTGCATGGGCATGGAAACGCCGATGACTCCGGTCGAGGAGACCGCGATGTCGTGAGGCTCGCACCCCAACTGCGTCGCCGCTGTCTCAGCCATAGCCAATGCGTTCGCGTGACCCGCCGCTCCCGTGCACGCATTGGCGTTGCCGGCGTTGACCACCACAGCGCGCGCCAGGCCATCGGCGAGGTGCTTGCGAGTGAGTGTGACCGGAGGAGCGGCCATGGAGCTCTGAGTGTAGACGGCCGCTGTCGGCACGCTCTCGAGAGCGGCCACGACACACACGTCGCGTCGGCCCGAGCGCTTGATGCCCGCAGCGACGCCGGACGCCAGGAATCCCCCTGGCGCGACCACGCCGCCTTCGGTCCACGTGAGTGAGTAATCGATCGCATCATCGTTGTCGAGAGTGTTCACGTCTGTCTCCATTGTCATGACCTATATGACCGGAACCGGCAACATGAGCCCGGCTGTTTCCTCGTACCCTGATGCGATGTTCGCGCACTGGATAGCCTGCCCGGAGGTGCCCTTGACGAGGTTGTCGATGGCACACGATGCGATCAGCAAGCCCGCGCTCTCATCGACGGCCAGCCCTATGTGGGCTCGGTTGGATCCCCGCACCTCGGAGGTCGCAGGCATCCTGCCAGCCGCATGCACGGAAACGAAAGGCTCTTTGCCGTACCGTTCGAGATACAGATCGACGACGTCCTGGGCGGACGCCTCGACATTCATGCGCAAGTACACAGTCGCGAGCATTCCGCGATTCATTGGTACCAGGTGCGGCACGAAAGTGACCGATGACGACTGTCCTGAGGCGAGGCTGAATCCCTGTTCGATCTCCGGCGTGTGCCGATGAGAGCCCACCTTGTACGGCATCATCGACTCATTCGCCGACGGATAATGTGTGACAGCAGTCGGCGCACGACCAGCTCCTGAGACACCGGACTTCGCATCGATGATCACTCCGAGCGGCGATACCATCTCCGCCTCCAACGCCGGCAACGCAGCCAGGATCGCTGCTGTCGGATAGCATCCGGGACATGCGATCAGGGTCGCGTCCGCCAGCTCCGTCCTGTCCATCTCAGGCAGCCCGTAGACAGCCTCTTTGAGGAGATCAGGGCTCTTGTGAGCGACTCCATACCAGTGTTCGTAGACCTCGACATCCTTGAGCCGAAAGTCGGCCGAAGCGTCGATCACTCGTACACCCCGAGCCAGCAGTGGCGCGGCATACTCCATCGCGACTGTGTGTGGGACTGCCAGGAACACGACTTCGGAGCAGTCCGCGACAGCGCCCACATCCGGGGCCACATAGGACAGATCGGTCAATCCAGTGAAGGCAGGATAGACATCGTCGATGCGTCGACCAGCTTCTGAACCGGATGTCGCTATCGTTAGACGCATGTCGGGATGGCCCAACACGAGTCTTGTCAGTTCCACGCCCGCGTAGCCGGGCGCCCCTATGATTGCGACATCAGTCATCGGCCTTCTCCATCAACGGAAACGATATGAAGCCGATTGTATGCGCAAATACGCATATTGGTCAACACTTATGCGCATTTTCTGCGTATATACCTAAGAATAGTGTGGTATTCGCGTATCAGAGGAAGATTCTATCCACGAAGCTCCGCGCCTAGATTGCCTGCCACCTTCTTGAGCATACGCTCATACGCCGGAGCAACGTCATCGTCTGAGAGCGTACGATCCGCGGCCCGCCAAGTGAGAGCGATGGCCATGGATTTCTTGCCCTCGGGCACACCTGTTCCACGATAGACATCGAACAAGCGGCTGGACTCGAGCAGGTTGCCGCCCGCCTTGCGTATCGCATGCAGCAGGCTCTCCCCTGCAACGGATTCGTCGACCAGCAGAGCAATATCCATTGTGACCGCCGGCATGCGCGGCACCTCTGTGTACGGGCGAACCTCTTTTGCGGCAGCGTAGAGCGACTTCAAAGAGAGTTCGAACATGGTCACCGGCGCGTCGACCTCATACGCATCAAGTACCTGCGGATGCACTTCTCCGAGCCAACCGACCATCTGTCCGCGAACCTGGATCTGCACGCTGCGGCCCGGCTGCAGGAATGGCAACCCCGTCGCCACTGTGCGCCAACCCTCCACGCCCAACTCCTCCATGATGCTCTCGACGACGCCCTTTCCGTCAAAGAAGCCCAGCTCTACCTCCGGCTCATTCCACTGGGCACGATTCCAGGAACCCGCCAACGCAACTGCGAGAGTCTCTGTCTCCCGGGCCTGTGCCTTGCCCATGGTGCCCACGTAGGTAGCACCGATCTCGTAGAGGTGCACATCTGGATTTCCTCGGCGGAGGTTGTAGGAGACGGAACGCAGGAGACCGGCCGCCAACGTGTGCCGCATGACCGCCTGCTCGCCCGACATCGGATTGATGAGCTCGACCGGGACATGACCTTCCGGCACAGGTATGCGCAAGCGCTCGGCATCTTCGGGGTCGATGAACGAGTACGTCATGGTCTCGTTGAGACTACCGGCGCGCAGCACGTGGCCGACTCGCTCCCGCCACCGCTGCACCGAGTTGAGTCCTCCCGCACGGCCGGCAGGTAGTGTGGACTGCACGCGCTCCATTCCCCATACCCTCACGACCTCCTCGACCAGATCGATCTCTCGCTCGAGATCCGGTCGGAAAGTGGGGACCTGAACGGTAAGGACGTCCTCGCCCTCGACGGTCAAGCCAAGACGCGCCAGTATCGCGCTCATCTCGGCGGAGGGGATGTCAGTTCCCAGCACCTTGTTCGCATATCCAACACGCAAAGTGAGAGGTCTGGGCTCTGATACGACCGGATATTCGTCGATCACGCCCGGAGCGACTTCGCCACCGGCCACTTCAGCGAACAGCGCCGCCGCGCGATCGAGCGCAGCGATGCAACCTGCAGGATCGACACCACGCTCGAAGCGAGTGGACGCCTCGGAGATCAGCGCCAGCGAGCGGCTAGTATGCGAGACGTTGGGGCCGTCGAAAGACGCCGCCTCGAGCAGGATGTTCACAGTGGAGTCGGTCACCTCCGTGCTGAGCCCGCCCATGACGCCACCGAGCGCGACCGGTCCGCTTGGATCGGTGATCATGCACATCTCAGTGTTGAGCGCGCGATCCTGGTCGTCGAGCGTCACCAGGTGCTCGCCAGACGTGGCCCGCCTCACATGGATGTGCGCCTTGCCGTCCGTATCGACCGCCAGCGTGTCGGCGTCGAAGGCGTGGAGAGGCTGTCCCAGCTCGTACATCACGTAGTTGGTGACGTCGACCACGTTGCTGACCGACCGCGAACCGGCAGCGGTCACACGCTCCGCGAGCCACTCCGGCGACGGACCGACCTTGACGTTGCGAATGAGCCTGGCCGTATATCGCGGGCACAGGTCTTGGTCGGCGATGGTCACACGGACGGAATCCGCGATGGGCGCGCCCACCTCGTCCGGTATCGACGCGGGAACGGATGCCTTGCGACTCGTGATGGCGCCCACCTCGCGTGCAACGCCCGCCATGGACAAGCAGTCGGGTCGGTTGGGCGTGACCTCCAGCTCGATCACGGTATCGGACATCTGGTGGTACTCCGCGAACGGGGTACCGATCGGTGCGTCTGCTGGAAGGATCATGAGCCCGTCGGCGTCAGTACCGAGTCCAAGCTCGATCGCCGAGCAGTTCATGCCCATGCTGACAACTCCACGCAGCTTGGCCTTCTTGATCTTCATACCGTTGGGGAGCTCCGAGCCCAATGTGGCCACGGGCACCTTGTCGCCAGCCTCGAAGTTCTGAGCCCCGCACACGATCGTGAGGTTCTCATCGGCACCGACGTCAACGGTGGTCACCCAGAGCTTGTCGGCTTCGGGATGCTTCTCTCGTGTGACGATCTGTCCGACGAAGACGCCGTCAAGCGCCTCCCCCGTCGTGTGCACGGCCTCTACGGCCGTACCTGTCATGTCGAGCAGATCCTTGAACTCGCCCAGAGGCAGGTCCACATCCACAAGTTCCTTGAGCCACTTCATCGAGACGCGCATCTCGTTATCGTCCTTTCGTATTCTGACCCGTCATGCGGCTTCAACCCCTTAGAACTGCCGCAGGAATCGCATGTCGCCTTCCACCAGCATCCGCAAGTCGGGGATGCCGTACTTGAGCGCAGCAATACGCTCCACTCCCATACCGAAAGCGAATCCGTTGAAGCGATCCGTGTCGACGCCCGCATGACCGAAGACGTTGGGATCGACCATGCCGCAGCCCAGGATCTCGAGCCATCCGGTTCCCTGGCAGAACCGACAGCCTGCGCCATCGCAGATACCGCATGAGACGTCCACCTCTGCAGACGGCTCCGTGAACGGGAAGAAGTGCGGACGGAATCGTGTACGACGGCCCTCACCGAATATCGCCTGAACCACGTGGTCGAGCGTGCCTTTGAGGTCTCCGAACGTGATGTTCTCATCGACCACGATGCCCTCGACCTGCGTGAACATCGGCAGGTGGCTGGGATCGGCGATGTCTCGCCGATAGACCCGACCCGGAGCGATGATGTAGATGGGAGGGTCGTTCTCCTCCATGGTGCGGATCTGCACCGGACTGGTGTGAGTGCGAAGCAGAACGTCGGACTGTCCCGTTGCCGACACGACGGCGCCTTCGGACCTGTCGCGAACGTAGAAGGTGTCGCTGGCCGAGCGCGCGGGATGATGCGGCGTGTGGTTGAGAGCCGTGAAGTTGTAGTACTCCATCTCAACCTCAGGCCCCTCGGCAACCGTGTAACCCAGGCCTACGAACACCTCAACGATCTCGCGGGTGATCCGTTGGATCAGATGCTGGTGCCCTTGTGCTCGACGTCGACCCGGGAGCGTGACGTCCAAAGCTCCGGCATCCATGCGCTCCTGGAGCTCAGTCGCCTCGAGCTCGCTCTTGCGCGAATCGAGAGCAGCCTCGAGTGCCCGCCTCACCTCGTTGGAGGTCTTTCCGACAGTAGGTCGCTCCTGGGCTGACAGCGAGCCGAGCCCGCGCAAGACGCCGGTCAGCGAACCTTTCTTGCCCAGATAGGCGACGCGCACGTCACTCAGCGCTGACGTATCCTGTGCCGACGAAATATCGGTGAGTGCGCGTTCGCGCAACTCATGCAGTTCCTCTACAACTCCCATGACACCTCTCCGTGAACTCGGTTCCTGAAGGCCTGCTTCACAACCAGAAAGGAACCGACACTCGTCACCCGGCAGATACTGCCGAGGACGGGAATCGGTTCCCGCGGTACCACCTCGATTGGCCTGTTCGCACAGACCCACTCGTTGCGCCGTACTTGCGACGCGCCCGGTCTCTCACACCGTGCAGTCCCTTTATCGGGGGATCCGGCTCACCTACTGGGCATCTCGCCGTTCAGCTCGCTGCTGATGGAGTGAACCGTCCACACCGCTCTCGCGAGACCCTTGCAGTCAGAAGGGGGCTCTCCCTGTAGCGATCGCACCTTGTGTGAGCGTATCTCCGTCATTGCATTATCGTGCTCAATTGGTTCGCTAGTGTACCACCAGCGGAGCGCCCGCACCACAGATCAGGAGCCGGTCAACCCAAAGAGTGCATGCGTCAGCGCGTCTGTTCGGCGTCCACATAGATCGTCATGCGCACGTAGTCGCCCTCGAGGTCATTGCCGGCAGTCGCCGGCAGCCCGACCTCGAAGCTCAACTCCTCGCTCTTGCCCGCGCCCACGGTCACAGGAAGCGTGCGCAGCGCACTCATGGCACCGTCGTAAACCTCTCGCTCGCCGTGAAGAACCCGCACTGTGAGCGAGTTGTAGAAGTCTGTGATGCCCATCTTCTTGGCGCCGGTCACCACGGCATCCACAACCAGGGTCCCGTCGTTGACGATCTTCATGGTCCGCGTCGCCGTACCACCGGGAGCCAGACCATCGATGGACAGAGCAGAGGTGGCCGGGATCGAGCTCAGATCCACTGTCCCCGCTCGAATCACGTTGTCGGGTATCTGCGTCTGCGCCGTGAAGTACGCACTCGCCGTCCCAACAAGTACAGCGAATAGGATTCCCAACGCAAGAACGAATGCGCGCTTGTACCGAACTATCCAGCTCATGTCAGCGTCCTTCCACGCCCGCCGAGGGGTGGCTCCCAATGTTCACGGCATCCCGCCGTCTCAAGGGAGTGTGCCTCCAGGCGCTTACCGACAACAGACCAGAATCCGACCACAGGACGCACGAAGGGCTCCGCATGGTGCGAAGCCCTTCGTCGAAGTCGAGTTGGTGCCGTGTTACGCGGAGATGGCCGTCTTCGCCTTCTCGACGAGCGCTGCAAAGGAAGCCGGATCGTTCACTGCCATGTCAGCGAGGACCTTGCGGTCCAGACCGATCTCGGCAACGTTCAGACCATGCATGAACTGGGAATAGGACATCCCGCTCAAACGAGCTCCAGCGTTGATACGCGTGATCCAGAGGCGACGAATCTCACGCTTCTTGGTGCGACGATCGCGATACTCGTACTGCAGTGAGTGCTGAACCTGCTCTTTGGCAGCACGATAGGAACGGCTCTTCGCGCCGTAATAACCCTTGGCACGAGTAAGTACTGTCTTGCGCTTCTTCTTGGCAGATACTGCGCGTTTCACTCTAGGCATTGTCGTTCACTCCTGTCATTCCTACGGTCTCTAGAAGCGTCGGACTAGCCGATGCCAAGATTCTTCTTGATCACTCTTGTGTCGCTCTTGTGCACGAGAGAATCGGCACGGAACGCACGCTTGCGCTTCGGGCTCTTCTTCTCGAGGATATGGCTCTTGAACGCGTTGGCGCGCTTGATCTTGCCGCTACCGGTGAGCTTGAACCGCTTCGCGGTACCCTTGTGTGTCTTCATCTTCGGCATTGGTCTATCTCCCTTATTCCGAAGCCTCGACGGCCTGTTCGCCATCCTCGTGCTTCTCGTCCTTCTTTTTCAGCGGCTGCAGCATCATGAGCATGTTGCGACCCTCGAGCCTTGGCTGACTCTCGATGATCGCCTGATCGACGACCTCTCCAGCAAGACGCTCGAGAATGCTCAGACCACGTTCAGCATGTGCCATCTCACGACCACGGAACATGATCGTGACCTTGACCCTGGCGCCTGCTTCCAGGAAGCGAAGCACGTGCTTCTTCTTGGTCTGGTAGTCATGCTCGTCGATCTTGGGCCGAAACTTGATCTCTTTGATCTCGACCTTGGTCTGGTGCTTGCGCGCCTTCTTGGCCTTCATCTCCTGCTCGTACTTGAACTTGCCGAAATCCATGATGCGGCACACAGGAGGATCCGCACCCGGGGCAACCTCGACCAAGTCGAGGTTCTGGTCATCAGCGATCCGCTGTGCATCAACGGTCTCGAAGATCCCCAGCTGGGATCCGTCAACTCCGATGAGCCTCACTCGTGGAACGCGAATACGCTCGTTGATCCGGGGATCGTCTGCGCTAATGGGCACTTCACCTCCATACATCGCCGGCCCCCCTGAAGGAGCACGACATGGCCTTCAATAACAAAAATCCCGACGGCTATGGCCGACGGGATGCATTCAGGGAGCCTCAAGTGAGGACCTGAATCCGCTCGACCATGCAGCTGCACTTCTGGCGCCGCTAGGTGGGGACCCTACTTCAAGACCCGCACACGGGCGGGGTCCCACTTCATCTATATGCAGTTGTACAGCCTGCATAGTATAGGTGCGTACCGTCGGCTTGTCCAATCAGGGCTGCATCCTCGTCCGATCAGTCCTTGGCGAGAACCAAACGAATGAAGTCGTCCACGCTCATCGCACCGATGTCGCCCTGTGTGCGCTCTCGAACGGATACACCGTCGGACTCGACCTCGTTGTCGCCGATCACGAGCATGTGGGGCACTTTCTGCTGCTGCGCTTTCGCGATCTTGACGCGCATTGGCTCGCGATCGGCCGAAACATCGACACGGACCCCCGCGGCCTCGAGACGCGCCTTGACACTCTCCACATGCTCAAGGTGACGGTCCGCGATCGGGATGATCGTGGCCTGCACCGGCGCGAGCCATATCGGGAACGCGCCCGCATAGTGCTCGATCAGAATGCCAAAGAAACGCTCCATGCTGCCCAGTATCGTTCGGTGCAGCATGAAAGGACGAGCCTCGTCGTTCTCGGCCGTGCGATAGGTCAGGTCGAAACGCTCGGGGAAGTTGAAGTCGACCTGGATCGTGGAGCACTGCCACGTACGCCCAATGGCATCACGCAGCTTGATGTCGATCTTGGGACCGTAGAAGGCACCGTCGCCCTCGTTGATCTCGTAGTCCAGACCACGCTCGGCGCAAGCCGCCTTGAGCGAATCAGTGGCCAGGTCCCACATGGCGTCCTCGCCGATGGACTTCTCGGGTCGTGTGGAGATCTCGGCGGTATAGGTGAAGTCGAACACCTCGGTGAAGACGTACTCCACGAGCTCGAGCATCTTCACTACCTCGCTCTGCACCTGATCCTCCATACAGAAGATGTGCGCGTCGTCCTGCGTGAAGCCGCGGGCCCTGAGCAGTCCATGGACCACACCTGACATCTCGTGGCGATAGACCGTACCGAACTCGAACATACGCATGGGAAGATCGCGGTAGGAGCGCACGTCGTTGTCGTAGATCATGACGTGACCCGGGCAGTTCATGGGCTTCACTGCGTACTCGTTCACCTTGCCGTCGCCCTCGTCGATCTCAAAGAAGTACATGTTCTCTTTGTAGAAGTCATAGTGCCCGGAGATCTTCCAGACGTCGGCCTTGTAGATATGTGGCGTGATCGCCTCGACGTAGCCTCGCTTGTAGAGCACGTCGCGCAGCCATTCCTGCAGAAGGCGCAGCACGCGAGCACCCTTGGGATGATAGAGAGGCAGACCTGCGCCGGCGATCTCATGGAACGAGAAGAGGTCGAGTTCCTTGCCCAGCTTGCGATGGTCCCGACGCTCGGCCTCCTCGATACGCGTCAGATGCGCCTCAAGGTCCTTCTTGTTGAACCAAGCGGTGCCGTAGATGCGCTGCAGCATTGTGCGATCCGAATCACCGCGCCAGTAGGCTCCGGCGACCTTCATGAGCTTGAACGCCCCGATGCGACCGGTGTGCGGCACGTGGGGTCCACGACAGAGGTCGGTGAAGTTGCCCTGGTTGTAGATGGAGATGATCTCGCCCTCAGGCAGATCCTCGATGAGCTCACGCTTGTATGGCTGACCGTCGAAAGCGTCCCATGCCTCCAGCTTGTCGAGCTCGCCGCGGTCGAACGGCAACTCCTCGGCCACGATCTCACTCATGCGCTCCTCGATCGCCGAGAGATCCTCGGGCGTGAAGGGGCGCTCGACATCGAAATCGTAGTAGAAGCCGTCCTCGATGGACGGACCGATACCGAACTTGGTCATTGGGAACAGCGAAGCGACGGCCTCGGCCAGAACGTGCGCTGTCGAGTGACGCAGGATATGAAGGGCCTCGGGACTCCGGTCCGTGATGATCTCAACCGCAGCTCCATCGGCCACCACATGGTTGACGTCGACCATTGCGCCGTCGATCTTGCCCGCAAGCGCAGCCTGCGCCAGGCGTGGACCGATCGCTCCGGCAACGTCCAGAATCGTCGCACCCTCGGGAACCTGCTTCTCGCTCCCGTCTGGCAACCTCACCGTGATCTCGACCATGTGAATCATCACTCCTCGGCTAAACAAAGCACCCCGCCCTTGTGCGGGCGGGGCGACGGTGAACACTCCCGGCCCAGTACTACTGTTTCGTCTTGCAGTACGGACACACGGTCCAGCTCAACTTGAGAGCCTTCTCGCATTCGATGCAAGGCTTGCGTAGCCTCTTCATGCAACTGGGGCAGATCAGATAATCGCTCTCGACCGGCTTCTGACAGTTGGGACAAGTCTCCATCTGTCGAGTCAGCGCGTTCTCCTTGGCCCGAATCTCCAGATCGCGCTCGCGCACGTCCTCGGCATACTCAGGCGGGCGGATCACCAGGTAGATGATCCAGCCGGCAAGGTCGAAGATGAACACGGTGAGTGCCCAGAACCACGGCATCGCACCTCGGCGATCTGCGTCGCGATACGTCCAGAACGTCAGGGCGATGTGGAACACGATGAAGAACAGCGTGCACAGCTGCCTTGAGAGAATGAACTCACGGCTATCCAGAATCGGAGCCAGCAGGTCGCCCATGAACACCCCTTCGGTTCTGATGTTGCACCCAAAGCACGTGCGTTGGGCTATGCGGGATTCTACCAGATGAACGGCCGCACGTGCTGTCTTTGGACGCGTCGGCGCCCTGAACTTCCAAGGCTACTGTTCCAGCCTGCCGATAAGATCGCGGACTGCACCAGCAACGGTGATACTCCCTGTGGCCACTATGCCTGCAGCGCGTCCCGCATGAATGGCATGCGAGAGACCGGCTGCGATGTCGTCAAAATGAGCCGGACGCGTGCCGGTGACCTGCTCGGCCACATCGGCAAAATCGCTCGCAGCAAGCCCCCGCTGCGTGGGAGCGGAAACCAAGACGAACTCACAGCCAAGGGGTGCGAGCGCCTCAATCATGCCGCGCGCATCCTTGTCGGCGAACACGCCCAACAGCAGAACCGGACGGCTGTTCTCGTCGGGCCATGCGGCCTCAATCGCCTTGCCGAGAGCGCGCGTGGCTTGTGGATTGTGCGCGCCATCGACCACGATCCACGGATCCCGGTGCAGAACCTCAAAGCGCCCCGGGAATGCGAGTGCAGAGAGTGCGGTGCGAATCAGCTCGGGATTGAGGGCGCGCCCCATTGCAGCCTCTACCGCAGCGATCGCCGTGGCCACGTTGGGCGCTTGGAAGCCTGGGGCCATGAGTGTGATCTCGCCGTAATCCGCATGCACGCCCCTCACGCTGACGATGAGCTGGTCTCCGGGAGATGATGGTCGCTTCTCAATGCCATAGCGGACGGTGAGCTCCTCGGGAACGGACGTGCCCATACCATGGGGTCGCACAGCCCATGCGTGCGTGTCGCACTCCTCGACCCGTGTGAGGAAGTGACTGTCCACACCTGCTGTGGCCGGACCGAGCACCGCGGTGCTGGCCGGCTGAATGATGCGCGCCTTGTCCGCCGCTATCTCATCACGCGTAGTCCCCAGATGCGCTGTGTGGTCGATGCCCACTCCCGTGATCACAGCCACACTGGGATCGACCACGCTGGTGGCGTCCCAGCGCCCACCCATGCCGACCTCGAGACACGCGATGTCGACCTGCTGCTCGCGGAACAGCCACAGCGCCGCCGCGGTCAGCAGTTCGAACTCCGTAACTGGCTCTGCGTAGCCGTCGGCGGCCGCCGAAGCCGCAGCGTCGCGGGCGACGGCTATCGCACGGGAGAAGTCGGCCTCGGACACTGGCGCGCCCTCGACTTCGAAGCGCTCCGTGTAGCTCTGCATCTCGGGGCTCGTGTAGGCACTGGCTCTCATGCCATGAGCGCCCAGGATAGCGGCGGTCATTCGCGTCACCGACGACTTGCCGTTCGTGCCCGTAACCTGCACTGACGCGAATGCGTCCTGCGGGCGCCCCATGCACTCGGTGAGCGCACGGATGCCGTCCAGAGACGGGTTCACACCAAAGGTCAGCGCGCCCTTGAGCACGGCGACCGCATCGTCGTAGCTGAGACTCTCCCTCATAGTGTCTTCTCGCCTACTCCTGCAGCTCAGCGGCTTGAGCCTCTAGGGTTGCCACCGTCTCGGCGAGGGCGACAGCTTTCGCGCGATCCTTCGCGATGACGTCGGGGGCCGCTTTGGCCAGGAATCCCTCGTTGGAGAGCTTGCGCTCGAACCTCTCCAGGTCCTTGCGCGTGGTAGCGAGCGCCTTGGCGATCCTCTCGCGCTCGGCGTCGAAGTCCACGAGACCCTCGAGCGCCACGTAGACCTCCATGCCTCCCACGGCGAGCGTTGCCGCGTGAGTGGGCTTCTCGGCATCGATTCCGGCGGTGAAACGATCCACACCGGCAAGCGTGTTCATCTGGCCGAACTGGTCGCGCACCCACGCGTCGTCGGCCTGGCTCGTGGTCTTGAACACCACGTCCACCGTCTGCTTGGGCGAGAGCTTGTACTGGGCGCGCAGTGCGCGGATGCCGGTCGTGAGCTCGATGAGTCGGGCCACCGAAGTCTCGGTGTCAGCATCCACGAAGCCCGCCACCTCGGCGGGATCGGGCCAAGCTGCGACCATGATCGACTCGGCGCGATCGGCGTCCGCCAGAGGCAGGCGCAGCCAGATCTCCTCGGTCACGAAGGGCATCATGGGGTGGAGCAGGCGCAAAGCGCGATCGAGCACGAACACCAATGTGCGCTGCGTGGCGAGACGAGCGGCCTTCGCGGCGGCGTCCGCGCCTTCCGCGGCACCGGCGATCAAGCGGCCCTTGGCCAGCTCGATGTACCAGTCGCAGAACTCGTTCCAGAAGAAGTCGTAGAGAGCGCGCGACACGTCTCCGAACTCGTAGACCTCGAGCCCGGAGTCGACCAGCGCGGTGAGCCTGCCCAGGCGCGACAGGATCCAGCGATCCGCCAGCGTGTCGGCCGACGGTGCTCCGGGCTCGTAGTCCTCGTCGATGTTCATGAGCACGAAACGGCTCGCGTTCCATATCTTGTTGGCGAAGTTTCGGCTGCTCGCCAGCTTCTCCTCGGCGAAGCGGATGTCCTGACTACCGGTGGTCTGCAGCATGAGGCCGAAACGCATGCCGTCGGCTCCGTAGTGCTCCATGAGATCGAGCGGGTCCACGCCGGTGCCCAGCGACTTGCTCATGCGCCTTCCCTCGGCGTTGAAGACCGTGGGGTGGATGATGACGTCCTTGAACGGGATCTCGCCGTCGCGGAAGTACATGCCGTCCATGATCATGCGCGCCACCCACAGGAACAGGATGTCGCGCGCCGTGGAAAGCACACCGCCCGGGTAGAAGTAGCCCAGCTCGGGCGTGTTCTCCGGCCAACCCAGCGTCGCGAACGGCCAGAGCGCCGACGAGAACCACGTGTCGAGCACGTCGGGGTCCTGGCGCACCGCACCCCCGCACTTGGGGCACTCGGTCAGATCGGTCTCGCTCGCGACCATCTCACCGCACGCATCGCAGTAGAAGACGGGTATCTGATGTCCCCACCACAGCTGACGGGACACGCACCAGTCGCGGATGTTCTCCATCCACTGGAAGTAGACGATCTTCCAACGGTCGGGATGGAACGTGACGCGCCCGTCCTTGACCGCCTCGATGGCGGGTGCAGCGAGCGGCTTCATGTCCACGAACCACTGGTCGGAGAGCCACGGCTCGATGACCGTATTGCAGCGATAGCAGTGGCCCACCGAGTGGTCGTGCTCGTCAGTCTTGACCAGCAAGCCCAGCACGTCGAGGTCGGCGATGACTCGCTTTCGCGCCTCATAGCGATCGAGACCCTCATACACGCCACCCTCGGCGTTGATGGTGGCGTCAGCGTTCATGATGTTGATCTTGGCGCAGTCGTGGCGCTCGCCGATCTCGAAGTCATTGAGGTCATGCGCAGGCGTGACCTTGACCGCACCGGTTCCGAACGCAGGGTCGACATAGTCGTCGGCCACAATGGGGATCTCGCGTCCCAGAAGCGGAAGCACGACCATCGAGCCGATGAGATCCTTGTAGCGCTCGTCATCGGGGTGCACGGCAACGCACGAGTCGCCCAGCATGGTCTCCGGACGTGTGGTGGCGACCACAACGTGGTCGACGCCGCCGACTGGAACTTTGAGCGGGTACTTGAGACTCCAGATGTGGCTGGCGACATCCTCGTGTTCGACCTCGATGTCCGAAAGGGCCGTCGAGCACCGCGGACACCAGTTGATGATTCGATTGCCGCGGTAGACGAGCCCCTTGTTGAACCAGTCGACGAATACCTTGCGCACCGCGTCGATGTAGTTGGGATCCATGGTGAAGTGCTCGTCGTGGTAGTCGCACGAGCAGCCCATGGCTTTGAGCTGACCAACGATCGTGGAGCCGTGCTCGGCGCGCCACTCCCAACAGTGTTCTATGAACTTCTCGCGGCCCACGTCGTGACGCGAGAGACCCTGGGCGGCGAGCATCTGCTCGACCTTGTACTGGGTCGCGATGCCGGCATGGTCGGTGCCCACGATCCAGCGAGTGGGAACGCCGGACATGCGCTTGCGACGAATGACCACGTCCTGAATGGTGTTGTTGAGTGCGTGCCCCATGTGCAGCGAACCGGTCACATTCGGAGGAGGTATCACTATGGCGAACGGATCCACGCCCTCGACCACTTCCTGTTCGAAGTAGCGTCCACGAGTCCAGGATGCAAAGAGTGGACCTTCAACGGCCTTGGGATCTTACGCCTTGGGCATGTCGCTCATATCGTGCGTCATCCTCCTGTTGTTCGACAATCACATGATTCTAGGACATGCCCTTCGCCAACGATACCCGTACGTACCTGAGACGGACCATGTGCGAGCGCAAAACCCCCACGCACTGGCGAACTTTGTGAACACGTGACCGATATATTCCAGAAGAAGAACCGTGCCTAAGGGCGATTCTCCCCGCTCATCGAGTTATGCGTCCGTCTATCATACAAATACCCAACTGGGTATATGCAAGTGATTTCGTTTGCCTGATAACGGTTAGGTAAGATTCGTTCATGATTGAGCAAAAAGACTGCAGGGAGATGTCTGATGGAAAGCTGCGAACTCACAGAAGGTTGCATATTCTTCAACGACAAGATGACGGACATGCCCAGCATGGCGAACATGTACAAGAAGCGCTACTGCCACGGCGACTTCGCTCAGTGCGCCCGGTTCCGTGTGTTCAGTGTCCACGGGCGAGAGAGTGTCCCCGCCGACATGTTTCCCAATAACGCAGAACGTGCCGAAGAGATGGTGGCCGACTGACAGCTGTTCAGGACTTCCGAAGGACGCACGCAAAGAAGGGCCGCCATGTGGCGGCCCTTCTGCTATTTCCATTCGAGGTAGAGTGTCCGCTGGGCCTACGCGCTAGCCTCGCTCTCGCTCCCCCGCCTGACCATCGTCGGTCCGGTCTCGCCGGAGACCGTCTCCGGTGTGACGACCACACGCTCGATATCATCGGCACTGGGCAGCTCGTACATGGTGTCGAGGAGCAACGACTCAAGGATCGAGCGCAACCCGCGAGCGCCAGTTCCGTGCACGATAGCCAAGCCGGCGATGGAGGCAAGAGCCTCATCGGTGAATCGAAGCTCAACGCTTTCCATCTCGAACAGACGCTGATACTGCTTCACGAGTGCGTTCTTGGGCTCGGTCAGGATATGCACCAGATCGTCCTCGGAGAGTTCGTTCACGGTGGCGACCACGGGTATGCGGCCGATGAACTCGGGAATGAGCCCGAAGCCGTGAAGGTCCTCGGGGAGCACGCGAGCGAGCAGCTCGCCACGCTCGGCGACACTGGAGTCGTTGATCTCCGCTCCGAAACCGACACCCTTCTTGCCGATGCGGTCAGCGATTATGTTCTCAAGGCCCACGAACGCCCCACCCAGGATGAACAGGAGATTGGTGGTGTCGATCCGGATGAGTTCCTGCTGCGGGTGCTTGCGTCCGCCTTGTGGCGGAACTGCAGCCTCAGTGCCCTCGAGTATCTTGAGAAGAGCCTGCTGCACACCTTCACCAGAGACATCGCGCGTGATCGAGAGGTTCTCCGCCTTACGGGCGACCTTGTCGATCTCGTCTATGTAGATGATGCCGACCTCCGCACGTTCCACATCGAAGTCGGCAGCGGTGATGAGCTTGAGCAGGATGTTCTCGACATCCTCGCCCACGTAGCCCGCCTCGGTCAGCGCGGTCGCGTCGGCGATGGCGAACGGCACCTTGAGCACGCGTGCCAACGTCTGGGCAAGTAGCGTCTTGCCACAGCCGGTTGGTCCGAGCATCAGAATGTTGCTCTTGGCCAGCTCGACGTCACCCTCGGTTGAGAGCTCGGGCATGGTCTTGATCCGCTTGTAGTGGTTGTGGACGGCCACAGACAGGATCTTCTTGGCGCGCTCCTGCCCCACGACGTACTGGTTGAGGATGTCGTGGATCTCCATGGGAGTCGGCAGATCATCGACGAGCGGGGCGATCGGTGACTCGACGACCTCGTCCTCGACGATGTCGTTGCACAGATCGATGCACTCATCACAGATATAGACACCCGGACCCGCAATGAGCTTGCGGACCTGACGCTGTCCTTTGCCGCAGAACGAGCACTTGAGATTCTCAGGCCCGTCAGTCTGCTTGGGCATACTTACTCCACTTCCGTACCGCGCTTGACGAACACGTCGTCAACGAGACCATACTCTTTGGCCTCAACCGCGGTCATGATGTTGTCGCGCTCGGTGTCGAAGTGGATCTTCTCCACGGTCTGTCCGGTGTGCCTTGCAATGATCTGGTCCAGAGAGTCGCGCATGCGCAACATCTCCTTGGCCTGGATCTCGATATCCGTGACCTGGCCCTGCGTGCCGCCCCATGGCTGATGGATCAGCACACGGCCGTTGGGAAGCGCATAGCGCTTGCCCGCAGCCCCGGCTGTCAGCAGAACCGCGGCCATCGACGCACACTGACCCACACAGATGGTGGAGACGTCACTCTTGATGTACTGCATGGTGTCGTATACAGCCATGCCCGCCGTAACGGAGCCACCCGGCGAGTTGATGTACAGATTGATGTCCTTGTCCGGATCAGCGCTCTCCAAGTGCAGGAGCTGCGCAATGATCAGGTTCGCGATGTCATCGGTGATCTCGTGGCCGAGGAAGATCACGCGCTCGTTGAGCAGTCGCGAATAGATGTCGAAACTGCGTTCACCGCGCGAGGTCTGCTCAACGACTATGGGTACCAGTGCGTTGGCGTCGTAGGTCATGTGCTACTCCTCAGTTGAATCTGACGTACCCGGAATCTCGGGCTCCTTCTCAATGATTTCCACGTTCTCGTCATCCATAAGCCACATGATCGCCTTCGAGTGCATGATCTGCTCGTGAAGTACGGAGATGACACCCGTCTCCTCCCACTTGGCGCGCAGTTCCTCGGCTGTCGAAGTGGAGGAATCGGCCATCTTGCCGATCTCCTCGTCGAGGTCCTCGTCGGTGACCTCCAGCTCGAGCTCTCTGAAGAGTGCTTCCAGGGCGAGCTCCTCGAGGACCGAAGTCTTCGCCTGCTTGGCGATGTCCGCCTCGATCTGATCGGGAGTCACCCCTGTCGCCTGCAGATACTGATCGCCTGTCATGCCGCGCTGCTCAAGGCCGGTCATGAAGTCGCGCATCATGGCCTGCTTGGCGCTATCGACCATGGCCGCAGGGGCCTCGCCCTCAATACGCTCGGCAAGCGCAGCTCGAACTGCACGCTCAACCGACTGGCTGTGACCCACGGCTTTGGACTGCTCGAGTTTGACACGCACATCATCGCGGTACTCGGCGAACGTGTCGAAACCGCCCACGCTCGCTGCGAACTCATCGTCGAGCTCAGGCAGGACCTTCGCCTTGACCTCATGCACCTCGATATCGAACGTCGCCGTCTTGCCGATGAACTCCGGGTTCGAGGACGAATCCGGAATCGGGAACTCCGAGAATGCCGTCTCACCAGCCTTCGTGCCCATGAGTGTTGCGTCGAACTCGCCGGGCATCATGCCCATGCCCATCTCATAATTGTACTTGTCTACCGCGTTGCCGTCGTACTCCTCGCCGTCAACCTTGCCAACGAAGGAGAGCAGGACGAAGTCGCCCTTCTCCACACCGCGATCGACTAGCTCCAGAGTCGCGAAGCGATCACGGGTGTACTCGATCTGCGCATCGACCTCAGCGTCGGTGGTCGCACTGGGGGGAACCTCGATGGAGAGATCCTTGAGCGACGAGAGCTTGTACTCAGGACGCACCTCGATCTCCGCCTCGAAAGTGAACTCCTGACCGGGGACGAGCTCATCGAGCTCACCTATCTCAGGACTGGCGATCGGACGAACCTCGGCCTGATCGAGCGCGTCGCCGTAGACCATGTTCACGAGACCCTCTTGAGCCTCAGCGAGAACGTAGCCCTTGCCAACGTTGTTGTCGATGACCGGGCGAGGAATCCTGCCACTGCGGAAACCAGGGATCTTGACCTTCTTGCTGATCTCCTTGTATGCGTCAGTGATGGCTGAATCTACAACTTCTGCGGGGACAGTGACGGTGAGCTTCACCGCATTGCCATCGAGAGTTTCGACAGATGTCTTCAAAGCGTCCTCCTAGATCATCATTCTCATACCTTGAGTGGAATCATCTTGGTGCGGGCGAGAGGATTTGAACCTCCACGAGTTGCCTCACTGGAACCTAAATCCAGCGCGTCTGCCAATTCCGCCACGCCCGCATGAGCACAACGGCTCTACAGTATAGCGAAAAGACCGCCGGATGGCTCCCCCTCCAACACGCAGGCCGCTAGGCGATCTTGTCGTCGGCAACATGGTAGTGGGGGTCCTCCATGATGTTAACCTCCATCATGCCCTTCGCATCATCCAGGAGCTCCAGGCAATCGGGGCTCAGATGACGCAGGTGCAGGCGTTTGCCCACGGCCGTATAGCGCGCAGCGAGCGCGTCGATAGCCTCAAGCGCTGAGTGATCGACGACCTTGGATCGCATGAACTCGACGATCACGTCCTGCGGATCGTCCTTGGGACTGAAGAGCGTCTGAAACTCACCGGCCGAGGCGAAGAACAGGGAACCCTCAAGCTCGTAGACACGCCACCCGTTGTCATCTTCATACGTTGTGACGTTGATGTGTTTCGCGTGTTCCCATGCGAAGACGAGCGCTGCGATCACGACACCGGCAACCACGGCGATCGCAAGATCGGTCAGAACGGTGACCACGGTGACGCCCACAACGATCATCGCATCGGAACGCGGAATGCGTCGAAGGGCCTGCAGGCTCCCCCACTCGAACGTCTTCTCGGCCACCACGAACATCACTGCGATGAGAGCCGCCAGCGGAATCGCCTCGATGAGCGTCGACCCGAACATGATGAAGGCGATCAGGAACAATGATGCACCGATTCCGGACAGACGCCGGAGCGCGCCATTGTTCACGTTGATCATGCTCTGCCCGATCATGGCGCAACCACCCATGCCTCCAAAGAAGCCGGTGACGATGTTCGCGGCACCCTGTGCCAGACACTCCTTGTTGGGCCGACCACGCGTGTCGGTCATGGTGTCGATGAGGTTGAGCGTGAGCAGGGACTCGATGAGGCCAATAGCCGCCAGAATGAGCGAGTACGGGAAGATGATTCGAAGCGTCTCTAGATTCAAGGGCACCGCGGGAAGATGAAACTCGGGCAGTCCGCCTGCGATCGAACCCATGTCGCCAACGGTCTTGGTGTCGAGGCCCAGCACGATGACGAGCGCGGAGACTGACACGATACCCACGAGGGTGGCAGGAACCGCCTTGGTGAGCTTGGGAAAGAGATAGATGATCGCAACCGTGAGCGCGATCAGCCCCAACATGACGTAGAGCTGCGGACCCTGCATCCACACGTGCTCGCCGCCTGATCCGGCCACTTTGAAGTGCTCGAACTGCGCCAGGAAGATGACGATCGCCAAACCGTTGACGAAGCCGAGCATAACCGGGTGAGGGACCATGCGGATGAACTTGCCCAGACGCGCGATACCAAAGGCCAACTGAAGCACGCCCATGAGCACTACGGCCGCGAACAGATACTCGACGCCGTGATCGACCACGAGTGCGACCATGACCACGGCCAGTGCGCCGGTGGCGCCGGATATCATGCCCGGCCGTCCACCAAAGATGGCGGTGATGAGCGACACCATGAATGCAGCGTACAGTCCGACGAGCGGATCGACCTGTGCGACCAGGGCGAATGCGATCGCCTCGGGCACGAGTGCCAGAGCGACCGTGAGGCCGCTCAGAAGGTTCGTTCTTATCTCCTGCATGGTGAGTCCGAACAAATGGTGCTCCATTCATGATGACGTGAGGCTTCGATGGGAGACAGCACAAGAAGCTCCCAGCCCGAAGGTCAGGAGCTTCCGATGTGTCGATGGTGGGCCGTGTAGGGGTCGAACCTACGGCCCGCTGATTAAGAG
This sequence comes from Actinomycetota bacterium, assembly GCA_027859125.1. GTDB lineage: Bacteria > Actinomycetota > Coriobacteriia > Anaerosomatales > UBA3086 > UBA3086. Next base: position 36,278 of record JAQIBK010000170.1, read on the forward strand.
TCCTGCCGAGAACCTACCTCAG
>JAQIBK010000247.1 GCA_027859125.1 Actinomycetota bacterium
ACACCTCATCAGCTGGAATGGAGACGGCGGTTCCAGCGTCAAGTTCTGCATCGCGTCGCGCAGCTTCTTCAAGCCACAATGCCTCGACTTCTGCCTCCGAAAGCGAATCGAGGCTGGCGAGCAGTACATGCGCCAGATCTGCGCGCGTCTCTGGGTCGAGGCTCAGGGCCTCGCGCTTGATTTCCTCGATGGTCATCTTGCATCACCTCGTTGCCGTAATCATCGTGGGATTCATTGTACGCCGCGGCACCGACATCTCCCAAGCGATCCCAATGCGTTGGGTCTAACGTGTTTAGGTTTGAGCGGCGGATTTGCCGCTTTCTTCCATGCTATACCTTGCGCCGCCCGCTCGAAACCTTGGTTCGGTGACCAGCGCGATGTGCCGCCTCCAGCGATACGCTCTTGCGGCCCTGAAATGGTAGTCTCGAGCAGATACTGGAAGCGCACTTGGTATACAACCTCAGGGGAGACGAATGTCGAGAACATCAGCCATGCTCGTAGCTCTGTGTGTGAGCACTGTCCTCCTCGTCAGCGCCTGTGCCTCAAATGACACCAAAGTTGATGTAGAACCGGTTGTAGACGATGCCTTTTCTGTTCTCGTGGCTGAGGCAGATTCAGTGATGGAGTCCGGAGATGCCAAGGAAGCATACCGTCTCTACTGGAAGGCCCTCGCGATGGAGTCAGCGGAGGACCCCGATGGCGTAATATTGACTCGTCAAGAGGATGCCAAGCATTTGTTCACCGCGAGGGACATTCTGGGCTCGCTGAGCCTAGACGACGTTCCTTCTTGTGTGGAAGTGATAGTTGATCATTCAGTTGCGGAAACTGAGGGTGTCGAGGCTAAGCGTAGGATTCACGGCACGTTCCAATACCTAGGTGATTTCATGGGTGAGCAACTTGTGGAACTGCGAGCGGACGTGGAAGCAGGGGATTCGTTCGGGATCCCCATATCTGTGATCATGGCCAGCAGCAATGAGTTGAGATGGGCCGAAAGCCTCGCTCGAATCGATGGCAGCTTCGGAGAGGATATGGTCCGCGCGAATGAGTTGCTCGTGCTTGCTGCAGCGCAGGCCACTGCGTGCAGGAATCACCAGTGGATCGATGAGTGCGTAGCGGAGCTGGACCTTGCGGAAGATACTCTGGCCGAACTGCAGAAGCATCTGGATGCGTCAGCGCCCTAGCTCGGCCGAACATTCCTGTGTTACCGAACGTGTTTAGGTTTGAGCGGCGGGTTGTGCCGCCTCTCTTCACTCTAGCGCTTGCTCCGTCGGCTCGAAACTTGGTTAGTCAGACCAGCGATTGCTCCGAGCGGTTTGATCTCCTCATTCAGTGGCGGGGATTAGCGTTCCCTGATGGAAGAGCAGACGCCAGCCGCGATTCGACATTGTCCACACTGAACTTCGAAGGGCATCTTGCGTCTCACCATTGAGTCGCCGTGTCGTGCTTCGATAGGTCACCAGCACGGCGGTAAGAGAGAGCGACGTGGCTGTGAAGTCTTGGAGAGGGGTCGAGATATCGGGGAGTGCGCCGGCTGCGTCGATCACATCCTGGCGACCGAAAATGCGGCCCGAACTCCCGAACTCGACGAAATCCTCTGCGATCAGGGCCATGAGCCGATCGGGCGACCGGCGACCCTCAGCGGTGAGCAGGCTTTCTTCAAGAACCCGGAACACCTCGATGTCGTGGTCCTCCACGTCGCATCACGCTCCTTGGGGTTCTGCCTAACGTGTTTAGGTTTGAGCGGCGGGTTGTGCCGCTTTCTTCCATACTACGCTTCCAGTAGTCCGCTCGAAACCTGTGTTAGGCGGCACCGCGCAACTCCCGAAGTCATGCGGACGAAAGCCCTTACTCCAAGCCCTTCTCCAAGAACGCGCGCGCAGGTGACGGCGCCGAGTGGAACAGATGCGGCACAAGGCACGTTCCCAGTTCGCGTGCGTGGCGGTCGGAAGGCGGCGCGCCGAACGGTCACGAGCGCCGGCTGAGGAGAACGCTGCTGCCCGCATATGGAGCGTTGAGCTATCGCGTCGGCATATGGAACCGACTTGATGGGAGCACACTTTCCGGGACGAATCGTACGCCGCGATGATGGCGATCGGTAACGGGCACGCCGAGGATTCCCGAGATTCCTAGCCGAGGTCAAGGTCGAGAGTGCCGATGATGGCGTGACGTTTCCGTGCCAGATGGCGGACGAAGCTGCTCGAGTACCGACGAGCTAGACCGCCTAACGTCGAGCGGATGAGCTGCGCGCAGCTCACGCAATAGGATATCGGACCGCTATAGCGCGTCTGCTCAATCCGCTGGTTCGACCCACTGACTCTACACGCACCGCGACCGCCGAAAGCGACCTCGGCAGCGATGTGACCGCCGAGCTATAGTATCCACCGGAAGCGGGAGGTCCTACGTGGGCGCTACCACAGCACGATGCGCCGTGGCGGTTCTTGCGCCATCGAAGCCCGCCACGTCTTGTCGATGTACTGACGCGTGTAGACCTGCTCCACGACGTGATACAAGTATGCGCCGGTAGCGGAGAGCGTGTAGCCGTCCTCGGCGTCGGCCGCAATCCCGAGCAGCCGCGCAAATCGCAACGGCGTGCCGAACGCGGCGTCGAGGTCTTCGTTGAAGAGCTCCTGGAAACGGGTGCGTCCGATGTCCATGTTGTAGCAGGACCAGAACAGCCAGTACGCCTGTCGCGCGCGCGCACTGAACTTCAGGGTGTATGCCGTGGGAGACTTGCCCGACAGTGCGAGTCTCGCGTAGGCCTCTACGTCGAAGGTGTTGATCTTAAACTGATCGCGCAGCAGCGTTGTAGCCGACGGTCCGAAGCCGACGAAGTTGTCGCGCGTGACGGACGAGTAGGCTGCCGTTCCACGCCGGCGGAATGTCCACACACTGCCGCGCTCGAACCCGTTGACATCCGCTGCCCGAAGCAGTTCCGACATCAACGCCCGCTTCTGACCCTCCGACACAGGCCGATGCCGGTTGCTGGCGTACGAGAAATCGATGAACGGGTACGTCGAGATCTGGGTCGCGCCGAGGTCGCACGCCTGCTTGAAGTCGCGAGCCAGCACGTCGGCGCCCTGTCCGGGGATGCCGAAGATGAGATCCACGTCGATTACATCGAAACCAACGCCCGCGAGCATCCGCAGCGCGTCCCTCGAACGGGATGGATCGCCCGACCGCCCGAGCGCCGCGAGCGACGCAGAATCGAACGACTGCACGCCAAGGCTGACCATAGTGACGCCTGCCTCCAGCAGCGTCTTCAACGTCTGCTCGTCCACGTCACGAGGGTGCAACTCGACACCTACGCCGCCCTCGATGATGGCATGACGGCGGACCGCGTCTAGGATGTGCGAAATGCCCTCGCCCGCAAGGGCAGGGCTGCCGCCTCCGAAGTAGACGCTGGTCAACCGCATGTCGTTGTCGTCGAGGACGCTCTCAATCTCGCGCGTAACTGCATCGAGGTAGAGCGGCATCAATGACCCGTTCCCGTAGCGCTCCTTGTGGTACGGGCAGAACGGACAGAGCGACTCACAGAAGGGCACGTGAACGTAGGCACCAAGATGCGGAACGTCCAGGTCGAGTGCGTCCGTATGGCCGCCCGATTCGAACACGAAGGGCATGAACGTCCGCGCCAAGGCCGCCCTGAGTACGGTGGTGAGCAGAAGACATACCTCCCCTGGTCGGCCTGTTGGGTCGAACATTCTTGGGGATGAGCGGCGAGCGAAGTGAGTCCGCTCGATCCCCGGGTTAGAGGGCGGTCGAATGCCGTGCGGACTCCCAAGACACCAAAGTCATTAGTCTTGCCAGACGACATCGATCTCCCATCCCACAAGCCGATACATGTTGGTCAGCACCAACTCGGCTTGATCTCGCGCTTGGTCCATCACCTCGTCTCCTGCGGAGGCGCTTTCGACAATTTCCTGGGCTTTGAGCATTCCTTGGTCACTGAATTCCTCGCTGCTGCCGACGAAAGGGTTCCACCAATCCCTCTTGGATATGTCATAGGTCGTGGTCTTCTGGTGATCAACCCTCGGCTGAATGACTCTGGGCTGCGGCAACAGTACTTCCAGATGCTTCGTGCTCTCATCCGTCGATTTCAGCTCTGCCAAATGCATATCAACCGCTACCAGAGCATCGCCCCTGACTATCCACACACCCTTGAAGTCGTCAGTGGAATCCTCCAGCACGTCGGCCACGGTGACGCGAAGCACAACCAACTCACCGATCCTTTGAATCTCGGTAATCGTCGGGTTGGAGGATGCTGAGCTAACCCCACGGGACTGGCCCACAAGGAATACGACGGCCAACAGTGCGGCCATCACCACCACGATCGCACTTATCCAACCAAGTCGCCTCTTAAGCTGGCCCACTATGACCCCATTCTCTTCGTTGACGCCGTAGATTCAACGCCACTCCATTGTCCCTCTAACGTGTTTAGGTTTGAGCGGCGGGTTGTGCCGCCTCTCTTCACTCTAGCGCTTGCCCCGACCGCTCGAAACCTTGGTTAGCGGTTAACGCCGAAAGCTCAGGAGACTTTGCGCTCGAGGCGTTCCGCGATCCATACCTTGATGATTGACTGCCGAGTGACGCCGAGCCTCTTGGCCTCCTGGTCGAGGGACTCGACCATCCAGGCGGGGAAGTCGACGTTCACACGCTTGGCCTCCTTCAGGGGCCGGCGCGCGGTCGATACATCCAGGTCATCGATGATGTCCTCGACTCCGTCGTCGAACTTCTTGTCCAGATCGTTAGCCTTCATAGAGCGCCACTTCCTTTTCGCGCGAACGACGAACCGAGATCAGCCTGATCTTGTCGTTGCGATACGTGACGATCGCGGACCAGTGCTTGTCATCGATAGTGCCGATGACCACATAACGCGGTTCGTCTTCTGTGCGAGCAGCGATCTCGATGAGCATATCGTCGAGCCAGAGGCGTTGAGCCTCATGAAAGTCTATGCCGTGCTTGGCCTCGTTGCTGCGGCTCTTGGCCTCATCGAACTCGAAGAACACTCATGACCTCCACATCACACAATTATGGTATAGAAAGTATACCATTCAAGAAGAGGGATGAAACCCGGGAAGAGGATGTGCGTTGTACCGCTAACGTGTTTAGGTTTGAGCGGCGGGTTTGCCGCTTTCTTCCATGCTATACCTTGCGCCGTCCGCTCGAAACCTTGGTTAGACCAACGCCGTGACGCATTCAGCGGGCTATCTCTACGCTCGCCCTGATAGGATCGCTTCGATACCCATCACCGCCATGAGGCACTGTAATCCCACCGGAAACAAGAGGATTATGACTGCACCGATCGAACTCAAATCATCAACATTGGCCGCGGGCGCGATAAGCAAACCCACTGTCAGCAGCACCACTGACGCAACGATGAGCCGGGTGCGACTCGCTGGATTGTCAGCCGCAAAGACAGGCGTGAATGACACGATGGCGGCTGAGACGACGAGTCCATGAGGCACGAGATCCAGGAGAATTCCGGCCCAGAACGTGAGACCGGCTGCGACGACGAGCGCCAGTAGGCGAAGGATCTTCGCACGCGAGGGTGCGTTCGCGACGACCGCCAGGATGGCTGCTGCGGTCAGAAGGATAGGGACAGAATAGAAAAGGGCGGAGGAGATCGGATCAGTGATGGCGTTCACTTCGGGGGACATGTCAGAGAAGGTCAGCTCTCCCGCAAGGGAAATGATGAATGAGAGTAGGCCGGCAAAGGAGAGGAGCCTCGCCGCCCGGTTCAGTTTCCGCCCGGTGTTCGGAAACTCTCCGGTTCTAGGTGAGTTCACCTCGTTCGCGAGCGGCGCATCATGGCTGACCGCAGGATCTTCAGCGGATTCGATGTTTCGAAGAGCCGGTCGACCGTGGCCGTTGGGACACAGGCCATCCGGCGTCAATTGCACCCTGGACTTGCATTCAGAGCAATACGCAGTCTGCGGCATCAAGCTCCCTCTGTTTAGATGCGCCGAATGTTGCCCAAGCTTGAGATTTCGAGGTGTGCGTTTGGTCTAACAGTGCTTATCCAGTCTGGTTTGATCCAATATATAGCTGTTGCTGCCATATATACTGTCCCAATA
>JAQIBK010000254.1 GCA_027859125.1 Actinomycetota bacterium
ACATGACCCCGAAGAATGCCGCATTGCCCATCAGGATCGGGCCGAAGAACGCCACGATCACCCCCCACCGCACGCCGCCCTCGTCGGCGCGTCTGAGCGCAGAGAATGCGAACACGAGAAAGAGCACGAACATATATGCGATACCGTCGGGACGCGCCCATGAGAACAGCAGCGCTCCCAGGCCGGCAACGATGAGCCAAGGCTCCCTGCCACCCTCTTCGGTCGACCGATCATGCGCACTCATTGAGAGCGCCCGCTGTATGCCGACAAGTGCCAGCAGCATGCCCAGAGCCGAGACCATGTGGCTGTGAACGTAGAACGAGTGGAATATGAACGCCGCCGTCGAAACCAATGCCACCAGCATCACGCAGGTACCAAGGGCCCTATAACGGAGCTTCTGCTCGTCGAACGCCGTGCCCGCGATCGCGTATGCAAGCAACGCAAGAAGGTTCAAGGACATGAGCGGATAGATAGTGAACGTCCAGCCACCGCCTATGAACGTGGAGGCCCCGTGAAGCGCGGGCAGAATCAGCCCGCGATTCGTGATGATACCCACATTGAGACGACCCGTGTCCGCAAGTATCTGACCGAACATCTGGTAGTTCGACCACGAGTCACCTGAGTATGTGGACCATCCGCCCTCATACAGAACGCGTATCGCGATCACGCCGACGCCCAACGTGAGCAGAGCCACCCACCAACGTACCCGAGGCGCGGATGCACCGGGCTCATCGGCGGAGATTCGACGTGCTGCCCAAAGGCCGGCCAACATCAGCGCCGTCACGTAGAGCACCAGCACGGGCAGGATCACACGCAGGCGAGTGACCGAGTCGGAAGCCGTCGTCACGATAGGCACGAATCCCCAGCCCACCAAGCCCACCGGGAACGAACAGAGCGCGTATCCCCACGCGCCGAGACGAGAACGCACAGGCATCAGCGCCACAAGGCCCATGACCAGTGCTGCCACGGGAACAGCCACGTTGCCGGGCAGACTCGTGAGCCACTCAGCCATGTTTCACCGCTCCTCGGGCGAACCGAAGACCGGACTCAGCGACTCGGGTACCACGAACAGCCGGTGGCCTCGTGGGTCCTGATGCAAGACGACTAGTCCTTCCGGGGAATCCGGTCGGACCAGCCACACATTCCACTCGGATTCGATCAGCCGACCGCTGTTCTCCCACTCATCGATCACGTCCTGCGACACGCGTATCGGGTAGACCTCCTGATGGGCGTTGTAGCCGCTCAGCGCCTCCAGATACCACTCTTTGACCGGATTCTGTCGGGCGTTCTCCGGGTTGAGCACGGTCAAAGCACTGAGCGGTGTCGGATAGATGATGCTCTCGGGACGGCCGCCTGCAATGGATCGGGCAGCAAGTCCTGCATACATACCTATATAGAGCGGATAGCGCGTACGTACGTTCGCGAACGTGGGTATCGCAGCATAGAGACTGTCCCCCGGTGTCTCAAGCGGGTTGAACGCCCACCACCGATCGGGTTCCTCCCAGAGATGACCAGTCGCAGGGTCTTCGAACGCGGTCGCGTCGATCGTGAGGACCACCAGTCCCGCAACGAGAAGGCCGGCCACGACGAACGCGCGAAAGCGCAGGGAACGCTCGATCAGCGCCTGCAGTCCTTCCAATCGTCGCCCCCTTTCATTGACCGAATCCTCACATGCGAACTCACACGATACGCGATGGACACTCAGCGCACCACACGCGCTCGCCCCTACGCCGCGGCCACATAGAACGCCGCCGCCACCGCCACACCGTTGTAGAGAGCGTGAAGCACCAGCGGCGGCCACAAGCCCTCGCGCGAATTGGCGAGCCATCCAAGCGCCACCCCCAGCGCGAACGCCGGAAGGAACATCCACGCCGAGAAGTGATACAGCCCAAAGAGAGACGCCGACAGAAGTATCGCCGCCCAATCGCCCCAACGCTCGCGGAACGCCGACAGCAGCACCGACCGGAACACTATCTCCTCGATCAGAGGGCCGACGAACACCACGAGCAACACCGCCAACACCAAGCCTGCGGAACCGCCTCCGAACACGTCGGTGAGATCTCCTGCGGCGGCGGCTGGCGGACTCCACCCGAAGTACTGGACGAGAGCGCCATAGAATGCAGTGAAGAGTCGTGTGATGATCAGCAGACCCAGCACGAATCCAGTCGTGACCACCACTCGCCACCAGGGACCCTCTCTGCGCTCCAGACCATATGCCGGTGCGAAACCTCCATGTCTGCGGGCCAGCACCAACAAGGGCAGAAGCTGCACAACGTAGAACAACCCGAGCACTACCGCGCGCAGGAAGATGCCCATCGAGCGGGAGAGCCCGCCCACAAAGGATGACGTGAGGGCCGCGTCCTTGGCCACGAATGCCAGAAGAACCACGGCTAGCACGATCGCAGCCTCTTGGAGCGTCCACCCCGGATGCTCTCCCGACTTGCCCGGCGCAGCTCGACCCGAACTCTTTCTGCGACCCGATGGAGTGGTCGAGCGCCGCTGTGGCGCGGAGTGGGTCACACGCTCCTGGATCGCGTTGCTCTTGCATACCTTCACGCATGCGAGACATCCACCGCACTTGCGCCAGTCCACATATATGTAGCTCACGCCGACCTTGAGCGCACCTGTCTCGCACCGCTCCATGCACTTTCCGCAGTGGTCACAGAGCTCTGGGGAGAGCTTGAGTCTGGCTGGCGTCCGCGTCATGACCCACTCGCTTGGGGCGGCAGACCACTCACAATGATCCGCTCCAGCTCCTCTTCATTGAGAATCGGAACCTCCAGCTGTACCGCCTTGTCGTACTTGCTGCCCGCGTCGGCACCTGCGACCACGAACGACGTCTTCTTGCTCACCGAGCCCGAGACCTTGGCACCCAGAGCCTTCAGTGCCTCCCCCGCCTCGGTACGGGTATAGCGCTCAAGCCCACCGGTGAGCACGAATGTGAGTCCTGCAAGCGTCTGTGGACGCGCGGCAACATCACGATCCTGCTCGAGCCGCACTCCACGCTCGCGCAACCTCTCGATCACAGCCGCGTTGTGCGCGTCGCCAAAGAACGCTCGAACCATCGACGCTATCTCCGGGCCGACACCCTCGACGCCCGCTATCGGGTCGGACGCCAACGCGGCCGCAATGGTCACGCCCTCACCGGGCTTGAGCGGCTCGACCGCCGCAGCCTCTGCCAACGAGTCCATGCTGCCGAAGGCGTCGGCGAGCGCCTCCGCCACAGTAGCACCAACATGGCGGATCCCGAGTCCGAAGAGAACGCGGGACAAGGGGCGCGTTCGCGTGACATCGATCGCAGCTCGGAGCTTGCCCGCCACGGTATCGCCCAGCAACACAGCGGTTCCGTCCTGTTTCACGCGTCCAAGATCGAGCGACGCGAGCTGCTCGCATGTGAGCGAGTAGTAGTCTGCAACATCGTGCAGAAGGTCAGCGCCGACCAGGCTGGTCACGATCTGCTCGCCCATGCCATCGATGTCCAATGCGCCACGCGACGCCCAGTGCAGCAGGCGCTCCAAACGCTGCGCGGGACAGGCCACGTTGGGACAGCGAGTCACGACCTCACCCTCGGGGCGCCATGCCGTCGTGCCACACGCCGGGCACGCAGGCGGCATCTCCCAGGGTTCAGTGCCGTCCGGGCGCATGCCCGGTACCGGACCCACGACCTCAGGGATCACGTCACCGGCCTTGCGGACAACGATAGTGTCGCCGATACGCACGTCCTTGCGATGGATCTCGTCGATGTTGTGCAGTGTCGCCCGCGCGATCGTGGAGCCCGCCACCGTGACCGGGTCGAACTCGGCCAAAGGGGTGAGCGCACCGGTTCGCCCCACCTGCACCTTGATCTCGCGCAGGACGGCCGTTTTCTCCTCGGGCGGGAACTTGAATGCCATCGCCCACCGGGGTGCCTTGCTCGTATGACCCAACTCGTCCTGCAAGTTGAACTCGTCGACCTTGATCACGACACCGTCGATCTCATACGGCAGCTCGTCGCGCTTCTCGATCGCGGCCATGCAGAAAGTGCGAACGTCATCGGGAGTGGCGCAGAACTTCACGTCAGGGTTGGTGTGGAAGCCAGCGTCCCGCAGCCACGCCAACGCCTCACTCTGACGAGTCAACCCCAGGGGTCTTGGATCGACCACGTGATATATGAACGTCGCCAGGTCGCGAGACGCCGTGATCGCGGGATTCTTCTGCCTCACGGCTCCGGCCGCCGCGTTGCGTGGGTTGGCGAAAGCGCTCTGCCCCGCCTCTTCCTGTTCGGCATTGAGCCGCTCGAAACTGGCCTTGGGCATGAACACCTCGCCGCGCACGTCGACCACCGGCCAAGCGTGCGGACCCGCCGCATCGTTCGGTAGTGCCTCGTCGCGCAGCCGGAGCGGCACATCTTTCACAGTGCGCACGTTCACCGTGACGTTCTCGCCTATCCGGCCGTCGCCGCGTGTGGCCGCGCACGCGAGCGCTCCGTCGCGGTAGGTCAACGACAACGACGAACCGTCTATCTTGAGCTCACACACATACCCACAGCCGCGCTCGCCCAACGCCTCGCGCACACGAGCGAGCCAGACATCCAACTCGTCCAGATCCATCGCGTTGTCGAGCGAGTACATGCGTTGCGAGTGCTTCACCGGGTCGAACTGCTCGCTCGGCGCGGCTCCAACACGTTGCGTGGGCGACTCGGGCGTGACGAGTTCGGGCCATGTGGTCTCGATGCGCTGAAGCTCACGCATGAGATCATCGTATGCCGCATCAGATAGCTCGGGAGCATCGAGCGCGTAATAGAGATACGCGTGGTGCTCGATCTCCAGGCGCAACGCCTGAGCACGTGCAGTTGCAGAGTCCCGATTCTCGGGCGTGACCATCGCTCTCCCTATGCCTACTCTTCGTTCTTGAGCTTCTGCACGTGCACGTCGCCAACTGAGTACACGACCGTCTCAGGCACGAAACGATTCAGCCGTTCGGCCTCGTAGATCCAGACATCGACCATGGTGACCTTGAAGTATGTGCCGACAGGCCCTCCTTGGGGCTCTACCGTCACCTCATTGGCCAGGTATGCGCGAAGCTCAGTCTCTATGTAGTAGGTGAAGACGCGTGCGGCGTCGCGGTATTCGTTGTACAGCGCAAGGCGGCGTTCCGCCTCGTACATGTCCAGTTCATCGATGCTGTCCATCAGATGCTCCTCGTTGTGATCGTCTGCCAACTGCCATTCTATCGCGTGCATGGCCGTGTGCGGAGGATGTGCACGCGATGTTCCGAACCCGCCGATGAGCGAAGCGGGCGGCCCCGACTCTCTAGTCCAGCGAGGTGAGCCGAACGTTGCCCCAGGCGCCGATGTGACCATCGACCGTGGCGACCACACCCAGCACACCATGGACCTGCTTGGCCGCCTCCACTGCACGATGGATATCCTCGTGCGTATGGATCCGATTGGCCAGACCGGTGGCCACGGCGTCGGCCAGTGCACCGTTACGCGCAAGAACCGTGACCGCGTCGGCATCTCCGAACGACTCTGAGTGCCCGATGCGGCCGGATGACGTGCATACTGCAATAGGCATGAGCCCACCGCGAATCTCCAAGCCCACATTCGCCACGCCGTCGGCACCCGCGTACAGGGCGATCGTCCGATCGACCCCGCCGATCAGGTATGTGTCGCCACCGTTCTCCACGATCACCTCTGGAGAGCGCTTGGCCAATCCGTATGCCACGTGCTCGGCGATCATGCCCGCAACGGACGCCATGGGGCCCACGCCCGCCTGTTTGGCCGCATCCGCCATGCTCTTGATGTTGCTGGGGGCATCGTCGGGAACCTCGAACGGAACGTAGGTCTCGGAGAACCGCGGGTGACGCCGAATGAAGTTCTCAAGCTCCCATCGGGCCTGAACGACAAGATCCTCGGCCTCATCGGTCAGATCGGTGAGCGCGCACACCTGCAGATCGGTCTCCTTCATGGTGACCTCGAAACACGCGAGATCACCGGAGTCGACCATGCGGCGATATGTTCTGGGCTGATAAGTCATGCCCTCATATTCCCCTTGACTCGTTGCAGGTGCAACCTTCATCTCATCGCTGACCGACTTCGATTCATCGTAGGGTCACAAGGACACGGGTGCACGGGTATAGACTGGATAGATACGATTGTTTCTTCCGCGGGAGGAGACCGACATGCGGGGTATGCTCGAACTGTGCGTGGAGATGGACACCTTTGCCCACGACACATACATAAAGATGTCCAAGTCGTGCAGCAACGCAGATCTCGCCCAGATCTTCTCGCACATGGCCATCGAAGAGAAGACTCATGTCGGCTGGTGGAAGGATCTCCTCGACGCATGGGATCAGGGCCTGATCCCCGACATCGTGAACGACACCGACTCAGTAGAGCATCACATGCAGAGCATCCTGGCTGAGCTGAAAGAAGCGGTCCGTGGCGATGTTGCGCTATTGAGCGACGACGAGATGCTCGACGTATCCGCCCGCGTGGAGTTCTTCCTGCTCGACTCCGCCTTTGGCGAACTCATGGACCTCACTGAGCCGGGCGGCGCTAAGTCGCACAAGCACGCCTACTCCCTTCACCTGGATCGTATCGTCGGCGCGATCGAGATGTATTACTCGCGTGGAGACCTGGCACGCTTCCTGGCCCGCGTGCTACGTCAGGCATGGCGCGACAATCTCGCACTGTCATCATTCGCAAGTCGTGACCCCCTGACCGCCCTCTACAACCGCCGAGGAATGATGGCACACCTGAACCAATGGGTCGCCTGGGCCCAGCGCTACGACCGCCCTCTGGCAGTCGCGCTGGTCGATGTGGACGACTTCAAATCGATCAACGACAACCACGGTCACGCGGTCGGAGACATGGCACTCAGAGTCATCGCCGACGCCTTGGGACAAGCAGTCCGAAGCTCGGACATGCTCGCAAGGTACGGTGGAGACGAGTTCGCGATCGTCGCCCCTGAGACGTCCGCAGAAGAACTCGAAGTGGTGCTGGATCGCGTCGTGGAGATCGTGAGCGGGACCGAGCTCAAGGATTGGGACAGCTCGCAGATAGGTCTATCCGTCAGCGTAGGCGGGGCGGTCGCCGCCGGTCACCTGATATTCGAGCCCGACGCCGACCAGTTGCTCGCAGCTGCGGATCAAAGCCTCTACCAGGCCAAGAACTCCGGCAAGAACAAACGCGGGGACACGATAATCCTGGGCG
>JAQIBK010000307.1 GCA_027859125.1 Actinomycetota bacterium
GTATCAGTCGGAGTCTGTCGATGTCCGCCTCGGAGTACAGGCGCGTATTCCCGGCCGAACGCTGCGGTTGCACAAGCTGCTTGCGCTCGTACACGCGCAGGGTCTGGGGATGCATGTCCGCCAGCTCGGCGGCTACGCTGATCATGTAGACTGGCCTGTCGCGACCTGATCTGTTCTGCCTCTTGACCATCGGCTCCTCCTAGCGAGCGCGTACTCGTGGGCCATGACACTCAACTACACGATATGGGCGCGGACATCCTCTTGATGTGACTGTGCGAACTGCTCGAGCAGCTCCTTGTCCTTGGCCGAGAGTCCGGTCGGCACCACTATTCGGGTTCTCACCTTGAGATCGCCGCGCCCCTTGGCGTTGAGCTTGGGTGCACCTTTCCCCTTGAGCCTGAACACCTTGTCATCCTGTGTGCCCGCCTTGATCTTGATCATGACGGTCTCTCCCGACGGTGCCGGAATCCTGATCTCGGTGCCCAGCGCGGCCTCCGCCACAGTGAGCGGAAGCTCCATGAGAACGTCGGCTCCATCGCGTGTCAGGAATGGGTGTGGCTTGACCTTTGTGATGACGTACAGATCGCCTGCGGGTCCACCGCCCTCACCAGGCTGTCCCTTGCCGCTGAACCGGATCTTGCCCCCATCGCTCACGCCGGCTGGCACGTTGACCGTGATCGGCTTGATGCGCACCACTCGACCCTTGCCACGACATGCCGAGCACGGCTGCTCGATGATCTTGCCGGTGCCCGAACATCGCTGACACGGCCGAGAAAAGCCGAAGAGACCCTGGCCCTGGCTCACATTGCCCGATCCTTTGCATGTGGGGCATGTGGTGGGAGACGTTCCCGGTTTGGCGCCTGAGCCATGACAGGTGCCGCACTTGGCTGCACGCTGCACCTCGACCTTGGTCGAAACGCCCTCGAGCGCCTCGTCCCAGCTCAAAGAGACCTCATAGGTCAGATCGGTGCCCCGGTGCGCTCGCTTTCGCGAACCGCCACCACCACCGAACACACTGCCAAAGATGTCCCCCATGTCTCCGAGGTCACCTAAGTTGACGTTCTGATAGCTGGAAGCGCCCGCGCCTCCGCCCGGCCATCCGGCGCCCGCACCACCGTAACCCGGAGGGACGTTGCCGCCGAAGTACTGGCCGAACTCGTCGTACTGCTTGCGTTTCTCGGGATCGGAGATGACCTCGTAGGCCTCGTTCATCTCCTTGAACTTCTCCTCATCGCCACCGGCATCGGGGTGATGCTTCCGAGCCAAGCGTCTGAAAGCCTTCTTGACCTCATCGGCCGAGGCATCCTTCTTCACGCCGAGTATGTCGTAGTACTCCTTGCCGGCCGCCATGAACTACTCCTTGGCTGCGGCGGGTCCTCCGGTCGCGACTACGACCATCGCGGCACGGATCACCCGGCCGTGCATCTCATATCCCTTTTGATACAGCTCGACGACCGTTCCGTCGGGAACCTCGAGATCCTCGTGCTGTCCAACCGCGTGGTGCCTCAGAGCGTCAAAGGGCTGTCCAATAGGATCGATCTGCACGACACCCTCTTTCGCGATGACGTCCAGCAGCTGGTTCAAGACCATCTCGACACCGGAGAGGAGCTCGTTGGCACCTCCACCGAGTGCGTGGTCCATGGCGCGCTCCAAGCCGTCTATCGCGGGAAGCAGGTTGGTGCATATGCGCTCGCCCGCACGCCTGATCGCATCGGTCTGTTCACGCTGCATACGCTTGCGATAGTTGTCGAACTCCGCGCGCGCCCGCTGTGCAGCGTCCAGATTCTGCGCCGCTTCGGCACGTGCCTGCTCAAGCTCGTCAGCTACCACATCACCGCGGAACTCGTACTCCGCACCCAGATCGGTCTCCAGCTCGGGATCGATCTGTGCTTCGACTTCCTC
This sequence comes from Actinomycetota bacterium, assembly GCA_027859125.1. Taxonomy (GTDB): domain Bacteria; phylum Actinomycetota; class Coriobacteriia; order Anaerosomatales; family UBA3086; genus UBA3086. Next base: position 1,903 of record JAQIBK010000307.1, read on the forward strand.
AGAACGGGCTTCTGCTGAGTCCGAGGTGTCGGCGGCCTTGCCGCCGACTCCCGAATTCTTGTTGCTACGCAAAACCATAGTTACTCTTCCTCGTCGACGACTTCGAAGTCTGCATCGACAACCTCTTCTTCGCCGCCTTCAGACTCATCGCCCTCATCGGCATCGGCATCGGCCTGAGCCTCTGAGTAGACGATCTCGGCAAGCTTGTAGCTGGCCTCCTGGAGCTTCTCCGTGGCGGCCTTGATGACGTCCAGGTCGTCGCCTTCGAGGGCCGTCTTCACTTCTGCGATGGCTTCCTCGACCGCGATCTTGGTCTCCTCGGGCACCTTGTCGCCCAGGTCCTTGACCGTCTTCTCGGTGGCATAGATGCCGGTGTCGGCGTTGTTGCGAACCTCCGCCTCCTCCTTCTTGGCACGATCCTCGTCTGCGTGCGACTCAGCATCGTCGACCATGCGCTCGACCTCTTCGTCGGAAAGCGCGGTTGAACCGGAGATCGTGATCTTCTGCTCCTGACCAGTGCCTTTGTCCTTGGCCGAGACGTTCACGATGCCGTTGGCATCGATGTCGAATGTGACCTCGACCTGCGGTATGCCACGAGGCGCCGCCGGGATGTTCATGAGGTTGAACTTGCCGAGCGTCTTGTTGCCACTCGCGATCTCACGCTCGCCCTGCAGCACGTGGATCTCCACACTGGTCTGGCCATCTGCAGCCGTGGTGTACGTCTCGGTCTTGCGAGTCGGGATCGTGGTGTTGCGCTCGATCATCTTGGTCATGACGCCACCCAGAGTCTCGACGCCCAGCGAGAGCGGGGTCACGTCGAGCAGCAGGATGTCCTTCACGTCGCCCGCAAGCACGCCGCCCTGGATCGAAGCACCCACCGCGACGACCTCGTCGGGGTTGACGCCCTTGTGCGGATCCTTGCCGGTGATCTCCTTGACCATCTCGACGACGGCAGGCATGCGCGTGGAGCCACCGACCAGGATCACGTGATCGATATCGGCGGCCTTGATGTCGGCATCCTTGATCGCGGCCTTGACCGGCTTCTTGCAGCGGTCCAGAAGATCAGAGGTGATGTTCTGGAACTCAGCACGAGTCAACGAGTAGTCGAGATGCTTGGGACCGGAGGCATCCGCTGTCACGAACGGCAGGTTGATCTGCGTGTTCTGCGTGGTGGAGAGCTCCATCTTGGCCTTCTCGGCAGCCTCCTTGAGACGCTGAAGAGCCATCTTGTCCTTGCGAAGATCGATGCCCTGATCTGCCTTGAACTTCTCAGCCAGCCAGTCGATGACATGCTGATCCCAGTCGTCGCCACCCAGGTGGTTGTCACCGCTGGTGGACTTGACCTCGAAAACACCGTCGCCGATCTCCATTACGGAGACGTCGAACGTACCGCCGCCCAGGTCGAACACGAGGATAGTGTGATCGTCCTGGCCCTTATCGAGTCCGTAGGCGAGCGCAGCAGCCGTCGGC
>JAQIBK010000246.1 GCA_027859125.1 Actinomycetota bacterium
CTCCTGAAGCGCCGGAGGAAGATTCTCCAACCCCCTCGAATCCGACAGGCGTTTGATCGCGTCTATCTGACCCGCCGAGGCCTGAGCGCTCTTTTCAAGATTCGCCGTCTCCGCGTTGACCAGCCGATTCACATCGTTGCGCATCGACTTGATGATGCGGACGTCCTCGGTGCGCAGCAGCGCCTGATGGGCTCCTGCGAGAGCCAGGAACGTGACTATGGGCTCCGCGCCCTTCAGGTAGACGGCGTACAGGCCGCGACGCCTTGTGATTCTAGCCTCGATATCGAAACGCTTCATGAGCGCGACCATATCCTGAGCCATCTCTTCAGTCTCGGCCGTCAACTCGAAATGGAAGTCCCCGTGTGGGTCGGCAACGAACCCTCCACCCAAGAAAGCACCTCGAAGGTATGATACGGCGCAACAGTCACGCTTGATGATGCGATCCTCGACACCGTATGCGAGGCTGCCCGATTCATCGAGGATTCCGAGCTCGCCGAGTGAATCGACCAAACGAGGCTGGTCCGGGACCGTGATCAAATAGTTGTTGGTCTTGTGAAGCACTGAACGACGCACGGTGAGCTCAGTCTTGAGGCCGTACAGACCATGCAGCAACTTTATGGTCTTGCGTGCCACCGGCGCAGTCTCCGTGGCGATCTCCAGCCGGAAACGGTGTGGTCCCGTGATATGGAGCGTGCCCTCGATACGAACGAGCGCTGCAAGCTCGGCCCTTGAACAACACGGACGTTTCCCCTCGACTCGCGAGAGCTCCTCTTTGACCTCTGCGGTGAAGGACATCCGGTTACAGCACCTCGTTCAAGACTCGACACAGACGGTCAGACGCATGATGGAACGGGTTGTCCCGATCGACCAGATCGGCTGTGACCACTTCGACTCCGTGCGCACGAATTCGATCGAGAGTGCTGTCATCGGCGCGTACATCGACCCCACCTGCAGCATCATCATCGCACAGCTCCGTCCCTGCGGGGACTTCTTGCTTGCTCCTGTGCACGATCACCACATCGAGACACCCTTCGAGACCATGCTTGACGAGAGCGTCAACGTGATCCGCTGCATCCATGCCTGCAGTCTCTCCGCGCTGATTCGCCAGGTTGCAGACAAAGACCCGCTTGGCCGAGGAGTCCCGCATGACTTGGGTCACTCCGTCCACCAGGAAGTTGGGGAGGATACTCGTGAAGAGGCTGCCGGGCGCGATCACCACAACAGAGGCGTCTCGAATCGCCTGGAGGGTTGGCGGATATGCATTTGGCGACTCTGGCGTCATACCCACGCGTGTGATCGGGCCTGTACCGTGTGCCAGTGCCGCCTGACCATCGATACGCTCACCCGTCGAATCGATACCGTACAGCCGCGCATCACATAGCGTGGATGGCAGGGCGTGCCCGCGAGTGCCCAGAAGGCGCTCGGCAGCGGCGAGCGCCTCTGGAAAACCGCCTTCTGCCTCGGCCAGGGCAGCAAGCATCAGATTGCCCAGCGAATGACCGCCCAGCGCACCGCCGCCCCCAAAACGAAAGTTGAACAGGCTCGCCAGTTCCGAAGACGGGTCGGACATGGCCACCAAGCAGTTGCGAATATCTCCTGGCGGCAAGATGCCGAGCTCATCGCGAAGGGTACCCGAGGAGCCACCGTCGTCCGCCATAGTGACTACTGCAGACGTGTTGAAGCCGCTAGCCAGCAAGCAGCGCAGAACGACAGGAAGACCCGTTCCGCCACCGATCGCGACACCGTTTCGGGCGCTGTTCACGAGCGTTCCCGGTCCTTGCCGACGTCCCTGTGACTCACGGCTGCCCGGAACCCGATTCCACGTATGAACTCAGCGGTCTCCTCGGCCAGGGCGACGCTTCTGTGCATCCCGCCAGTACAGCCCAAGGCGATCATCAGATGCGTCTTGCCCTCCATGACGTAGCTCGGCAGCACGGACTCCAAGAGCGGCTTCCATGTGTTCAGGAACGCTTTGGTCTCGTCACGCCCGAGCACGAAGTCGCGTACGGACTTGTCCAAGCCGTTAAGCTGACGCAGCTCAGGGTTGTAGAAGGGGTTCGGCAGGAAGCGAACATCCATGGCTATGTCTGCGTCGATCGGGACCCCGTACTTGAAGCCGAAGGAACTGACCGTGACTGCGAGACTGGTGGCACGGCTCTCCTGGAAGAAGCGCTCCCTGATCGCTGACCCGAGCTCACGCGGAGTCATGTCCGAGGTGTCGATAACGAGATCCGCATGACCGCGAATCACCTGAAGCGCCTCGCGCTCATCGCGAATCGCATCAACGACAGAACCGCCCTCACCACAGAGAGGATGTGGCCTACGCGTCTCCTTGAAGCGGCTGACGAGCACATCGTCGTCCGCCTCCAGGAACAGAACGTCGAACGAGATATCACGATTGGCGAATGCATCGAGTTCACCGGCGAGTTCGTCGAAGAACTCCTTTGCACGCACGTCACAAACGACCGCTAGGCGAGCAAGACGACTACCGGGCAGCGAAGCGAGTGCAACCAACTGAGGAATGAATGACGGCGGAAGATTGTCTATGCAGAAGTAACCGACGTCTTCGAACGTATGGATGGCTTGAGATCGACCGGCTCCGGACATTCCGGTGATGATCACGATCTCAGGTGCGTTCAACTCGGCATCCGGTCCGGACTGGCCTGCGCACTCCTGTGTCATACGGCCTCCCCGTCCCCTAGTCCCGGTCAGTGACCTTGTAGCCGATCGCCGTAGCGATCGAAATGATGAGTGAGGCGGCAACCGCCTGCAGGAACCCGGTGACTTCGAAACCCGGGACGACTGCCGCAACCAGATAGAGCATGAGCGCATTGATGACCAAAGCGAACAGACCGAGACTCATGATCGTCACCGGGAACGCGAACAGCTTGACCACGGGCCTGACGATCGTGTTGACGATGGCCAGTGCCACCGCGCCATACAGTGCCGCCGCCACGCCATCGACCTGCAACAACGAGCCGTCGGAGAAGTAAGCAACACCAAAGATGACTGCAGTGGAAACGAGCAATCGGACAAGGATCTTCATGTGGGTTCTCCCCTCTCGTTCGAGTCATTCAAGTATAACCGAGCACACCGACACGCATTCGACCAGAACGCACGTCGCCTAGGTAATCAGCGCCAGCTGGAGAACGTATCCTGAAGTCGCTGTTGGGCGCCTGTCACCACCACTCTTTGTCTCTCCCAGGTGAGAGCGACAACCAGCATCGCAATGCCGATGAGACCCAGCGTCACCCACCAGAACTCGAGCAGATAAGCCCATGATCGCCAGAACGTCGTCCACACGAGCGCGATCACTCCGGCAAAGAAATACACGCGCACGCGACCAAGAACTCCAATGACGATCGCCAGCAGAGAGAATCCAAATGCCCAAAGAGCGTGATCAAGAGCAGTATACGTCGGCGGAGTCCCAAGCAACGTGGGAATCCCGACGATGAGTCCCATGGCGGCGATATCCGTTGCGAGCGGAACCTCGCGCTCCGTGTCTCGCGATGCGTAAAGCATACCTGCTCCAAGCACATAGAGTCCGAGCGGAACCAGGTAGGCCTCCTCGGCAGACACGTTGAACGCTTGGAGCTCCAACCAGACAGAAGGAACGATCAGTCCCCATCCCGCATACAGACCGGGCCCGAATCGCATGACCCCGGAACCGGCGAGCATCTGCGCCGCAAGGAGCGCGACAGCAACGGCAAGACCGTGCTCACCCAGATCGGACCACGCGCCGAACACAGGCTCCGTGCTCAACGACACCCAGCCGATGAAACACAGCGTGGCCAGTCCCAAGCTGCCGCCCAGAGAAATGGACCAGGCATATCTGGGCGCCTCGGCCGTTCTGGAGAGCAGGAGTGGCACCAGGCTCAGCAGGCCGGCCGCGCCAATTGCGATCAGAGTACCGATCGGCGAAGCATCCAAGTGCTCCAGAGTCGCCATGATCGCGAACATGCCCAGGACCCAGCCGACTCCAACGAACGCACCCTCGTTCAGGCACCACGCAAGAACGACCCAAGTGACGGCAACGATGGCGAGTGAGAACGCCAGTGAGTCCGGGTACCCGGACGCAGTGACCGTGAGGATCGTGCCGGCGGCGACCGCACCTGCCGGCCACCACTCGGGCCATCCGCGATCCGTCACGCGCATGAGCGCGCCGGACAAGACGATCAACAGTGCCGACACTGCCGCAGCCACCGCTGCGGCGCCACTATCGGCAGCGACCCACGCGGCACACGACGCTGTGCCGACCCATGCGGCTGACGACAACGTGCGGAGTGCAGGGTGTCCGTCATGGAGAGCCGCCGACGACCACAGAGCCGCGAGCGAGCCGAACATGAACACGGTCTCCCACTCGCGCACGTCGTAGTAGTAGGAGGCGGCGAACACGCCAAAGAGCACGAACACCGCCGGCACAGCGACCATGGCGAGTTCAAGAATATCGCGGGAGGCTCCCAGGAACCGCTCCACCGCACCGCGAGCGTGAAGCCACAGGCCTGCAACCACAACGAGTGCCGAAACGTATAGAGCGCTGTGCCAATCAGGTGCGAGCCACGCCGACACCGCTGCCGTAGCCCAGAAGGAGACTCCCACTGCGACGAATCCGGCGAATGACGTGCGTCTGAGAGATGCCGCCAGGATCCAATACGCGAGAACGCCGAGAGCGAGCACTGCATCGCGCATTTCAATGGCGACACCAGAGAGGGGCACCGCATTGCGAACGATGGGCATGCCGAGAGTGACTGCGGCGAGAAGCGCCCACCCGGCATAAGTAGCGACAGTTGAGATCGCCTCTGCACCGGGTAGCGAATCATCATTGCGAGCGCGTTCGACCAAACGCCCGGCCAATAGCCATACGACAGCCACAGCGCCCAAGACTGCAACAGTGACATCAGACTGGAGGTCAAGACGTTCGGCCAATAGCAGCCACATGAGCAGCTCGAGCGACGCGGCAGCGATCGCATGCCCAAAGCCCCCACGGAACGCTTCGTACACGACCGCAACGACTGCGACGAGCAGAACGATGATCACGTACGACCATTGTGGGTCTCCCAGAACGTTCAGCGAAGTCATCACCAACGGGAGATAGCCCAGACCCGCAAAACCGGCGTACCTGCGATCGAATCTGTCCAGCACCACCGTGCCGGACACGCCGATGAGTGCCGCACCTATCACCTGCGCGGCACCAGCGGGTGCGAGAACTAGGTCGCCCATGAACCCTAACGCCGAAATGGCAACCGCAACGGGAGCCGCGACACGAAGGACTTGCGCCAGGGTGCCCAAGGCTTGCGAGTCACGTGCGCGGTCGGCGGCCACAGCCCACAGAGCGGCGATCACAGCCACGCCCACCATGCGGGAACTCGTGGTCCAACCGAGCCCTTGTCCCATCATCCACCACCAACCAAGCTGCGCTGCGGCGCCTATCACTCCGGTCCAGCGTCCGCGCAACCTGATCTCCACGGCGTAGTAGGCGAATGCGCACAGAAGCAACAGCGCCATCCATGGCCATGGCCCTGAAAGATGGTAGCCATCTATGACGATCCAACCGTCGAACAACAGCATCGCACTGGAAACGGCAATGAGGGCTGTTCCTCCGCCGGCCAGATCGAGTTTAGTGCGCACATATTCTCCAACACCGTAGAAGGCCACGGTCAGCCCACCCAGGAAAGCTATCTTGAACCCGACCGAATAGATGTCCCACGTCGCGATTGAGAAGATCGCTGCAGCCACAATGACCAGGAAGGCGCCCACGTACGTCAGTACCGTCGTCCACGCCAACGGCTCGCGAGGAGCGCGTGCACGACGCGATGGAGTTTCCTCGAACGGCTGTGGATCGGGCCCTGATCCCGCGGAAGATGCAGAGGCAGCGATCTGCGCCGGCAAATCCGCGGCCCACTGCTGCTCCTGGCTGGGAGCGACCGTCGGCGCGACAACGTGACTCGCCGGCGGTCCCTGGATGATCTCGACA
>JAQIBK010000005.1 GCA_027859125.1 Actinomycetota bacterium
AAGGAGCACCGCCGGGGCGATGCCAAAGCTTACGATGTCGATGAGCGAGTCCAAATGAGCACCGAATTCCCGTTGCTCACCCGATCGCCCCTTCATATTCCGTGCTACGCGGCCATCGAGCCAGTCGAACACGACGGCCCATATCAGTGCGATCATCGCCCCCGGAAACAGGCCGATCACCGCGCAGTAGATGCCGACGAGTGCCGAGGCCAGTCCCAGCAGCGAGATGAGATTGGGCAGGTCTTTCGCGAACCACAACATGGAGTGCGGGTCCTGCTCAGAGCGGCGCTGGGTCATCGCTCGGCCGTCACTTCGATCGCGTGCGCCAGTGCGAGAACAAGATCTCGATTCTCGTCACCTGTTCGACTCGCAAGTCGAACGTAGCGATCCGCGTCCGGCATCGTCTTGCCACCGCAGTGTTTGATGTAGATGTTGTCCTCGACGAACAGATGGCGCTCAATCTCAGGTCCGTAAGCGCTCTCATCGGGCAAACGGCACAGTATGAAGTTCGCGTCAGGCTTGTAGACGGTCAAGCCGGGCACCGTCCCCAGATCCTCGTAGAACGCATTGCGATCGGCGCGCACCGACTCGCAACTCTCCACGAAATCCTGTCGAATGCTCGGTGCGAGGCGAAGAAACTCCTCGGCGAACCCGTTGAGATTCCAGATGTGCAGTCCTTCGCGTAGTCGGCCGAGGAACTCCTCGTTCGCACTGAGAAGGTAGCCGATGCGCAGACCACAGATTCCGTAGGCCTTGCTCATACTCTTGAGCACGGCGAGATTCTGGTGGTTGGAGACGTCCCGCTCAAGTGACTGAGCGTATCCATCCTCGGCAAAGTCGATGAAGGATTCGTCGACGATCATGGTGCAGTCGTGACCGTCGAGGAGCTCGAGCAGGTGAAGCAGATCGCTTCTGGACACGAGCAGCGACGTGGGGGGGTTGGGAGAGACCACGACTGCGAAGTCGGCGCCGCCGCTGATGGCCTCGGCAGCGAAGCGGTCGATGTCGAGCTCGAACGACGGCGCATCGAGCGCGAACTCGATCACGTTGGCTGCCGGCGCAGCGTTGACGTACTCGTTGAAGGACGGCACCGGAATGATGAGCTTCGATGCCACGTGACCTGAAAGGATCTTGATGATCTCCGCAGCGCCGTTGCCAACGATGAGGCGCTCTGCCGGCTGGCCGATGAGATCCCCTACCAGGCCGGCGAGCACGCCCTGCGCTACCGGGTAGTTGAGCACCAACTCGTGAATGCGTTCGGTGTAGTGCTCAAAGAGAGACTCCGGCGGGAAGTAGAGGTTGTAGAGGTACGCATGGTCGATGAAGTCGTGTCGCCAGTATCCTCCGTGCTCCGACTGGAGTGACTCGTACTCGATTTCACGCGCAGCGAGTGTCTGTCCCAAGGAGTCCCGAGTCACCCCGCTGCCACCACTGCTGTTTCGGTCTCAGCTGCTTCGATCTTCATGGTCTGGAGTGCGGTGGAAAGATGAGTTCGGCTGCAGCTAGATCTTCGAGGGTGTCTATCTCGTACCAGCCATCAGCTTCAAAGAGGACGGGTTCGAGGGTCAGTGTCCCGTCGGCGATCATTTCGGCAAAGACCGATTCGTAGTAGTCCCCGGTGCGCTTGGCGGCGATGTAGGTGTCGAGGCGCTCGCATATTGAGCACCAGGTGGCGCGCGAGAAGCTGTAGATGTTCACCGTCTTGTAGTGGGTGGCATCCGGTCGGCTCATCTCGCCAAGACAGAAGGCGCCCACCCCGCTCGTGGAATCAAGGCTGACAGTGGTTCCTTTCATCCATGGCAGCTGACGCGAGACCGCGATACGGTCCGGCCTGAGCATCTCTTCGAGCAGCTCCTCGTTGAACACGAGGTCGCTTTCGATGAGGAGAACCGGCTCGTCGATGGCCTTTCGCGCAAGCCACAGGCTGTAGATGTTGTTCGTCGTGCGGTAGCACGAACTCGTGATGTAGCTGATCTCTATGTCACCTGAACGGTCCCCCAGGTAGTCCTGGATCGAGTCCGCTTCGTGACCGATCACAACGACAAGGCGCGTGAAACCGTAGCTGCCGAGGATCCTCAGCAGGCGCTCGAGAATCGAGATTCCGCTCAGTCCGACAAGGCACTTCGCTGTCTCGTCGGTCAGCGGAGCGAGCCTGCTGCCCATGCCGGCGGCCAGTAGTAGTGCAGTTGTGGGTCTTTCCTCACGAACATCCGAGAGATGACGCATCTTGGCTCCTTGATCATCGTGGTCGCGACCGCCGTGCATCTGGTGATGCGGCGGTCGAACCAGTGCATACCAAGGATATTGCCCGCTTCTGGCGAGTCGGGATGTCCCTCGGTTTCAGGCAATGGTACGTTGACGATGGAAGGGCCGACGTTGCGTCAATCCATCGGGTCGTGCAATGACCTTCATCCGAGTGGTACGCCTCTACCTAGGCGGAAACCGCTGGTAGATACAGGTGATTCGTCGAGCCACCGGAGAAGCAATAGGGGCGACCAAGATCTGGTCGGAGCGCCACAAATGCGGTGCAGCAGTGTACCCAGTATAGGGTGAGCAACGATCAATAGCGAACCGACCGCTTCAAGATATACTCGCATTTCGGCCAATCAGGCTCTCGCTTCAAACGTGTTCTCACGTCAGCCATCTGCATCTGGGTAGACCCCCGGCGCGCTCGACGAGGAGAACCTTCGAACGCCACTCTCCAAGATGGGTGCATAGTGTCTCACCAGTACAAAGACCCCTTCAAAGTCCTAGAGATGGACTCAGAAGGGGCCTTCAAGCATTCATGGTGGGCCATCGTGGACGCTTGTGTAACCGTTTTGTGCGGGTTGCGTCCCGAAAGTTCTGTAAATCGCCCTCCGGCTGAAGCGTATCAGAGCGCCGTCGCCAGTGGCGTCACCCCCTCCGATTCGCTCGTCTCAGGCTGCTCCGCCTCGGCCTCACGC
>JAQIBK010000002.1 GCA_027859125.1 Actinomycetota bacterium
TCGAATGGCGGCGCTGCTCCACGACGCCGGCAACGCGGCCGGCCAGGGTGGCTTCGGCGGAGTGTTCGGCTCCAAGAACCTCAAGGCAATCAGCGTGCTCGGTACCGGCGGCGTGACGATAGCGGACCCCAAGGCGCTGATGGATGCGCGCATGTGGTCCATGCAGTACGCGGTCGCCGGCCACGAAGAGGACTATATTGCGCTCAACACGGGCTCGATGTTCTCCAAGAATCCAGGCCACGGCGCGACTTCTCGCCCAGCGGGCCAGCCCATCGGTCCCGAGGGCTGCCTCGGCTGCCACAAGAGCTGCCGTCTGCGGTGGGCGTCGGGTGCCAGCAACGGCTCGCAATGCGTCGACTACATGTTCTACAACACCTATGACGCCGCGAAGCACGGCGAGCAGACCCAGGAAATCCTGGACGCGGCCGAGATGGTGCAGCGCTCCGGCCTCAACAACTTTGAGTTGGCGCAGGCACTACCTTGGCTCGAGGCCCTGAACAAGATGGGAATCGTCGGGCCCGGGAAGACGATCGACACAGATTTGCCCTTCGACGAGCTCGGAGAGGCTTCATTCGTGAAGGCGCTCATCGACAAGATCCTCAACAAGAAGGACATCGGAGCGTACTTGCACGACGGTCTTGCGCGGGGGGCTGTGCAGCTCGGCCGCTATGACGAGGACACGAAGACGGGCATCCTGCCAATCCAGGAGTGGGGCTACCCGCACCACTACGATGCGCGCACCGAGGTCGAGTGGGGCTATGGCTCGCTCATGGGTGATCGCGACATCAACGAGCACGACTTCAACGGCCTCGTGTTCTGGAGTCCGAGCATAGCCGCCCTCTACGGCACCGAGGTCGGCGCAACAGCGGCCGAGTTGGCCGAAATCATGGGCGAGAAGCTCAGTCCGTACAACGACCCGATGATGCTGGACTACAGCGATGAAGGAATTAACTCTGATACCATGGCCAAGCTTGTCTCGTGGCACCTTCACTACACCCGCAACTACAAGCAGTCGCTCGCGTTCTGCGACTGGGGATGGAGCGACCTCTACAACCCGTACGGTCCCAATGGTCGCGGTCTGACCGGCGAGGGCGAGCCCAAGTTCTTCAACGCCGTCACGGGCGGAAATCTCACGTTTGAGGAAGGCATGGAGATCGGTCGCAAGATCTGGAACCTGGATCGCGCCATCTGGGTCCTCCAGGGTCGCCACCGCGACATGGAGGTATTCACCGACTACAACTACGAAGTCGGCGCCGTCCCCGGGTACACGAACTACGAGATGCCCTACGTGATGCCGGTCCATGAGAACGGCGAGTGGTCGTACAAGAGCGTCGCAGGTCGGAAACTCGATCGCGACAAGGTCGAGGATTGGAAGACCAAGTTCTTCACGCTCGAGGGCTGGGACACCAAGACGGGCTGGCCCACGCGTGCAACGCTCGATGAGCTCGGGCTGGGTCACGTCGCGGACGAACTCGAGTCCAATGACAAGCTCGGCGAGTAGGAAAGGAGGCGACGATGTCAGAACTAGCAGCACCTACCCCTGAGCGGGCTGAACACATCCTGCGAGAGGTCGACTACGAGAAGCGCCTGGTCGGTATCAAAATGGCCGCGATGGGCGCGGGGAACCATTCCTCGTTGTACACGCTGGCCGGCGTCGCGAGCTTCATCCACATCGACGACTACGAAACCGCTATGCGGGATACCAAATCGACCGTGGGATACATTGACCCCTCGGCGCTCGCCCGTTGGGTGTCAGAGGTCCTGGAAGACGAGGAACTCGCGACGGCGGTCCTCGAGCGGGAGGCCGCGGGCGAGAACTACGGCTCCGTTGCGATGCCGATCAAGGAGCTGCTCCTTGAGCGCATCGAGCAGTGCCGCGAAGTGCTCGCGCCTGCCGGGTAGTAGCTTGTGTGAGTGGCGGCCCGCCTCACGGCGGGCCGCCGTACGAAGAGGCCGTAGACCCTCACAGCAAGGCGATGATCGGCTACATCGATTCTGCCGCCTTGATGAGGTGCGTGACCGGGGTGTTCGATGACGCAGAGCTTGCTGCTGCGATCCAGGAGCACGTGGATAACGGGAGGGCTTTTGGGTACATCTTACAGGCGATGAAGGCGTTTATGCTTCAGCGTGTGGAGCAGTGTGATGCCGCAGTGGCGCTTAGTAGTGTGACTGCGTAGATAGGTAGCCATGGTTGCCGAGAGCGATGGAGGTGAGAGACGGTGGATGTGATGTTGGTGAACGCACCTGTTACGGTGCGCAACGGGCATGCGCGATTGAGCCCTCCGCTGGGTCTTGCCTACATCGCCTCGGCACTCATGGATGCCGATTACCGTGTTGGCGCCATGGACTTCAACGTGAGCGGTCTCAATCTCAAGCGTGTCGACTCCATACTGTTGTACGACGAGCCCCGAATCGTGGGGATCTCGGCTATGACCGAGACTGTCGAGAACGCGCTTAGAATCGCTTGCAGGGTCAAGGAGAAGTCTCCCGGCACAATAGTGGTGTTGGGTGGTGCCCACGCCACCATACTTCCGGAGTCCACGCTGACCAACGGGTGCGTGGACTTCGTTGTCGCCGGGCCAGGCGAGCGGGCAATGGTCCTGTTGGCTGATTCTGTGATCAGGGGCCGCGGTGATCTGGCCACGATTCCCGGTCTGGGTTACGAGGAGGGCGGGGAATCGCATTTCAATCCGCGGGCGGAACTGCCGCACCCGGATGATCTGCCCTTTCCTGCGCGCGAGCTTTTCCCTCTGGAGTTCTACCGCGACGCATGGAACGTGCTCACGGCCACGGGCAGCTGTCCGTACCGATGTCCGTTCTGCTCAGCGTCAGCGCTGTGGAAGGGCCGTCGACAGATACGGTCACCCGAGAGCATCGTGGCCGAGATAGGGCATCTCCAAGTCGCCCATGGAGTGAACAGGGTCTTCTTTACCGACGATATCTTCACGCTCAACAGACTCTGGGTCTCTGAGCTTGTTGTCGCGCTCGGGGCAATGGAGCGACGTGTCGAGTGGGGATGCGCGACCAGGGTCGACCTCGTCGACGCTGATCTCATATCCGCGATGGCCGCCGCCGGGTGCACCGGGATTCAGTTCGGTGTTGAGTCGGGGTCCCAACAGATCCTGGACTCGGTCAAGAACATTCAAAAGGATCAGGTCATCGATGCAGTCAACGCCTCGGTTGCTGCGGGAATCGACGCTGTCTGCTCGTTCATGGCGCCGTTTCCACAAGACACGCTGGAGACGCTGGAGGAGACCCGATTGTTCATGCATGAGGTCCTGGCAGCGGGAGGGCGCATCTACCTGTCGTACACGTGCCCGTATCCAGGCACCCTGTTCCACGATCACGCAGAAGAGCTGGGAATCACGATCCTGTCGGATTCATGGGAAGAGTACGACGCCAAGCATGCGGTCATTGAGACCGAGCACCTTACCTGCGACCAGATACAGATGACTGTGGAGGCCATTGCGGCCGACCTTGGACTGTCCAAGAGCGTATGAGCAGGCCCAACGCCCGCTGATTGCACAGAGCACCGCTCACACAAGATCGTGGAGCGTGTTCTATGGAGTCAACGATGCATTATGCGTTGAAGACCCCGGTGTACCCGTGGGCGCCATCCCTAGCGCACGCGTGCGTTCCAAGTTTCACCACGCTATCAGTCGTGGTGCAGCCGGCAGGAATTCATGTGTTGGACCGCTCCGACTCAACCCCATTAGGAGTCGGGACACGCGGGTACGGAGAAGGGAGCTGGGCTGTCGGGCCCAGTTCCCTTTTCAATTCAATGCGCAGGGTAAGAAACTGCGGTAGGGAGGGATCGCCATGATCAGATGGATCGTACGAGTCGCAGTACTCGCGCTTTGAATCTGGGCCGTCTACGCCGGTGGGGCGTGGTTGAACCTTTCGCAAGGGCTGCTCAACGGGATTGTGATATTCGCGATCGTCGTCTCGCCGTTCTCCTGGATGGCCGAAGAGAGACGTAGGGCGCGCAAGCGGGAGGCGTAGTTATCCGATCGGGCCCAGCCGCTTTTTCAGGTCGTTCAGCCAGCCGTACGGGATGATTTCGTCACGCTGCAGGTGACCCACGACAATTCCGGGGGCGATGTCGATCTCTCTGGCGAAGGCTCGCACTGAGGCCTTGGTGGGCCGACCTGAGCCCAAGAACTCCGCAAGGCTATCCGACGGGATAAGCGTGTCAGCCGCGAAGCTGTCCATGCGCGCTTCGCTGGCTTGGTCGGAGTCAAGGTCGCAGATCCCTGTGCGGGTACGATCGTCGAGCAGCAGGTGTCCCGCCTCATGGAACAGACTGAACCAGACCTGGTCCTGGGTCTTGTAGCGGAGACCCAGCTCGATTACGGCGCGACTGCGCGATGCCCACCAGCTGACCGCATGGCAGCGCGTCTTTGGCAGGTCTGGTATCAACACCACAGCCACACCAGCATCGGCGCAGCGTTGTTGCACTATGGCGAGGGATTCGGATAGGGGCGTGCGCGATGCCGGTCGCAGTTCCGAGAGTGTCTTCCGGAACAGTTCGGCGTCGTACGGGGCACAGGGAATCGACTCCGCAGCTTTCTCGCCGGCTCTCAGCCATGCAGCGATGGCTGGGGTCTCGGCCGTATACGCGGTGCTCATGCGGGCCGCCAGCCTCCGGTCCAAACTCCAGTAGCTCTGGTATGCCTCCGCCGAGGAAACACCAAAGAACGACAGCAGCTCCTGGGTCTGCCGGGCAGGGTCGGCCTCCTTTGCGATCCAGCCGTGCTCTGCCATTTCCTTGAGTGGGAACGACTCGGCCCACTCGGACTGCTCAGCGTAGGAGGCGGAGGTTCTCTGGCGGGCGAGCACGTCGCGATAGCGCGCCTCGGCGTTGTTCCAGAACGACGAGGGCACGCCCAAGACCCGCTCCAGTTCCAGCGCGGTCTCATGCGTGAGTGATGCCTTGCCGTTGACCAGCTGGCTCACGAACTTCTCGCTCTTGCCAAGGCGCAGCGCGAAGTCCACCTGCGTGATGGCGCGCTCGTTAAGGATCTCGCGGATGGTCTCTCCGGGGGAGACGGCGGAATCGGTGGTCCAGTCATATGTGAGTTCAGTCGCCATGGTAGTCGGTCACCTCCGTGATAGTGATCGCATCGACCTGTTTCCAGTTCAGCCCGCCGTCTGCTTTCGCAGGGGGTGGATCGCTGGTGGGGCGCAGTATCAGGCGCAGCCCTCCCACAAGGTCTATTGCCAGATGCCCCTTCCTGTTGCCGTGGAGCTCGTGGCACCTGCCGGGAAGCGTTCGCATCGTCTCGAGATCAGACGCGGAGCCGAGTTGGGCGAGTCTGAGCCGAATCTTGTTTGCTGCCTCCGGGCCATACGTGCGCACCCTCTGCTTTTCCGATGAGAGGGTGTCAGCAAGCTTCCTGTTGGTGAATGAGACCTCCACGCACGCTCTGCACGAGTGTTTACCGATAAGGTAATGATATCGCGGTTTACCGAAATGGTAAAGGGTGGCGATCTTCGTTCAATGAGGGCGACCAGTGGGGCTTCGCAGATCCTTGCTATATCCTGTCAGTATCGTGTGAAGCAATCGTACTGGGGGTCGCATGGGGGATGGCGGAGGTCCGCGCGCCGAGCGAGGGAGATTGGCTCGTCGTCTGTATGGTCAGGCCAATTCTCTACTGAGCGTTGACGAGCAGGGAATGCATTCGTCAGGTGACTCCGAGGAGCTACTGTTCTTTGCAGATGCCAAAAGTCTTGGGTGTGTGAAACCAGGTAGCATGACTGTAGGACGCATTGTCGGGAGACCAGCGTCAGAGGGATATCGGGGGTGTCTTTGGTGAGTAGGCTTGGAGCATTGCGCACGACCTACACCGCGAAGGGTCTACCTAGGTATGAGAGGGAAGTTACACACGGCGAGCTCAGCAAGTACCAGTTAATCCGCGGCACTGATGCGAATGTTGTCAACGCGCGTTCACACGCTAAAGCGACGGAATGGGACCTTGCTTGGGCAAAGCGCGCTGCAGCCGATGCACGACGTCAAGAGCGCGAAGATGCGGCGCGCGACGTGGAAGCCAAGAAGGCGAACGCAGTAGAACGCACGGCTGAAGCCGTTTCTGCAATCGAGAGCCTTCAAGCGATCC
>JAQIBK010000216.1 GCA_027859125.1 Actinomycetota bacterium
CAAATTGAGCTCGGAAAAGGTCTGCCAGCCTGCTGGATCCTCTTGTCGCCGTAACGAAAGAACGGGCGCAGTGGGGTGCGTCTGTGGTCACGAAGCGGTATAACGGTACTTGCGCTCGCGCAGATGCGCGAGCACGAGAGGAGAGTTGCATCTGATGTCGGATAACGTCGAGGTCCCATATCCGCACTATCGCTGCCCGTCTTGCGGTAAGGATCTGCCGCCCGAAGAAGCGCGGATCACGATCACCTGCGAGTCGCACCAGCCCTCTGACAGGCTGGCATTCACGGTGCGGGAGTCTAATCCAGCCGCCGACAGGCGCGCAATCGAAGAAATCTGCGACAAGGCACTCGGTGAAACTGAGATCGATACCTTCGGCACGATGTTCGATGTGCTGAAAGGCGTGAATCTGATCGCTGACGTGGACGGCGAGCTCGGAGGCCTGCTCTCGATGTCGGTGAGTGGCGGCGAGATCGTCCTGATCCTCCTCAGCGTCTACCCTGAGCGCCAAGGCCAGGGTGTCGGATCAGCGCTGCTTCGTGCTGCAGTTGTCTACGCTGAAGAGCATGGTCTGCCGTCGGTGCGCGTAGCTGTGTCGAATGACGACATTCCGCTACTACATTTCTATCAGCGCCACGGCTTCGTTATTCAAGAGATAGCGGTTGGTCTATTGGCGGACAGTCTGGGTTCGGCGGTCGCCGGTTTCTCGGGCATCCCCGTACGCGATGAGATCAGACTCCGTCGGCCAGTCTGTTCGGTGCGACATGCCCCCCGCTGATCGTTCGATAGTGACCTACGCAAGGAGGAGCAATATGTTCGCGCGTCTATCCAGGGCGATCCTGTTGATGGCTCTTGTCGCCACGCTGCTCGTGACCGGATGCACTGCCGAAGACGAGCCGGCCGCCACAGGTGGCGATGAGCCCGTCGAGTTGCGTGCTGTTCGTATAGGCACACTGCCCACCGAGGACGCGCTGCCGCTCTGGGTCGCTCAGGGCGAGGGCATCTTTGCCGATCTGGGTCTGGATGAGGTCGAGATCATCACCTTCCAGGCCGCTCAGGAGCGTGACGCCGCATTCGCAGCGGGCGCAATCGACGCATACATGGGCGATATCATCGCCGCGGCCCAGATGGAGTCCAGTGGAATACCGGTCACCATCTCCACGATCATGCTGGGTGCCACCACTGCGGAGGGTCGCTTTGGCATCGTTGCTGCGCCGGAGTCCGGGTACAACGATATGGCCGCACTCGCCGGAGTCCCGGTGGGCACGTCCTCGGGAACGATCCAGGAGTACGTCTTGGACGGCCTGATGGCCTCTGCGAACGTTCCTGCTGACCAGGTCGTGAAGGAAGATGTCAACAAGGTGCCGGTCAGATTCGACCTGCTCATGAACGGCCAGATCGCCGCGGCTGCTCTACCCGAGCCGCTTCTGTCCCTCGCAGTGTTCCAGGGTGCGACTCTCCTTGCCGACGACCTTGAGGGTGAGAACATCTCGCAGACCGTGCTGGTGTTCTCCGACGAGTATCTGGTCGATCTCGGCGGCATCGAGACCATGGACACCGTGCTGCAGGCATGGGATGCCGGTGTGGACATCATCAACGCCGACCCGGATGCCTGGAGAGACATGCTCGTTGAGCAGGCGCGCCTGCCCGAGCCCATCAAGGACACGTATCGCGTGAACACCTATCCGTTGCATCAGGCACCGGCCCAAGCCGAGGTCGATGCAGTGCTGGCATGGATGGACAGCAAGGGTCTGTTGACGGAGACCGTGACCTACGAGAACCTCGTTCTGTTGATGCCGTAGGAGGTTTGGTGGGGACGCTCTCTTTTGAGAAAGTCGGACTGACCTACACTGGCACGGACCGTTCGGTCCGTGCGCTGGAGGGGTTCGATCTCTCTGTGGCTTCCGGCGAGAGTGTGGCCATCATCGGCCCTTCCGGCTGCGGGAAATCCACTGCTCTGTTGGCCGCATCCGGGTTGCTCCAGCCGACGGCAGGGCGCGTGCTCGTGGATGGCATGTCTGTGACCGGGCCGAGGCTCAAGACCGCGCTGATACTTCAAGACTTCGGCCTGCTTCCGTGGAAGACGGTCTATCACAACGCCGCACTCGGGCTGGAGATCCGCGGGATCGGGGCGACGGAGATCCGGCAGCGCGCCATGATGTCGCTCGCACGCGTAGGCCTGGCGGATTTCACAGACGCATTCCCCGGCGAACTCTCCGGCGGCATGCGACAGCGTCTGGCGGTCGCGCGCGCTCTGGCCCTCGATGCCGACCTGCTGCTCATGGACGAGCCCCTCTCCGCACTCGACGCACTCACGCGCGAGGATCTCCAGGCGCTCCTGCTCGATATCTGGCTTCAGGCGGGACACACTTCTGTGCTGGTGACGCACTCGATCGAGGAGGCCGTCTTCCTTGGCCGTCGCATCGTGGTGCTCACTCCACGACCCGGTCGTGTGGCAGCTGTCGTGGACAATCCCGGCATGGGTGAGGCCGGTTACCGCGCGAGCTCGGTCTTCTACGAGCAGTGCGTCAAGCTGCGTGCGATCCTGGCCGAAGAGGGAGCACTGCAGGCGCCCGTCTCCGTCGGGGGTGCGTTGTGAAGGGCGGATGGGGACACAAGCTGACAGGCTATGCAGGCGCCTCTGTCGTGCTTCTCATCGGCTGGCAGCTGCTCTCGTTGGCTGTTGACTCTGCGGCGCTACCCGGACCCGTGCCGGCGATCTCCGAGTTCGCCAGAGTGTTCTTCCCGGAGCTGCTGCCGCATCTGGGCGTCAGCCTCTGGCGTGTCGTCGCGTCGATGGTGCTGGGCACCGTGCTCGCAGTCCCCTTGGGACTGGCGATCGGCCGCTCTCATCGGCTGGATGCGGTGGCGGCGCCAATGATCTTCCTGACCTATCCGGTCCCCAAGGTCGTGTTCCTGCCGGTACTGCTTGTTCTCTTGGGATTGGGCAACGCCTCGAAGATCGCGCTCATCACACTGATCGTCTTCTTCCAGATCCTTGTCACAGCACGCGATGCCGCGAGATCGATCCCCAGCGCGTCGGTGTTGTCTGTGCGTTCACTCGGGGCCGGGCGCATGGATGTCGCGCGGCATGTGATCTTCCCCGCAGCGTTGCCCGACATCTTCACAGCGCTTCGGATCGGATCGGGCACCGCGGTGGCCGTGCTGTTCCTGACTGAGTCGATCGCAGGCAACCAAGGACTGGGCTACTACATCGTGGACGCATGGGGACGCATCGACTATGCAGGCATGTTCGCGGGCATTCTCGGGATGGCGCTTCTGGGTGTAGTGCTGTACGAAGCGCTCGAGATGCTTGAGTCGCGCATGTGCCGATGGACACATGTGGTCCGCTAGCTCAAGAAACGAGCGTCGCGCTCCCCCCGTGTGGGTACGTACCTCTAACGGAGGGCGTGAACCGGGGGTGGGTGGATGTTCAAGAATCGGACCCAGGCGGGGCGCTCGCTCGCTGCGCTGCTTCTAGAGCGTTCGGTTCACTGGAATGATGCGATCGTTATGGGTGTGCCGCGCGGGGGCGTCGTGGTGGCCGCAGAGGTCGCCAGTGCACTGGGACTGCCGCTCGATGTGGTGATCGCGAGTAAGATTGGCGCGCCACAGAATCCCGAGTTCGCGGTTGGCGCCGTTGCCCCTGACGGATCGGTGTCCCCGAATCTCCTGGCGGGCTACTCCATGGAAGAGCTGCGTGTCTTTGCCGCGCCCGCCCACCTCAAGGTTGATGCGCGCCTCAAAGCGTTTCGTGCCGGGGGCAAGTGTCCGGATGTTGAGGGTCGTACCGTGGTTCTCGTCGATGACGGCATGGCCACCGGGCTAACGG
>JAQIBK010000148.1 GCA_027859125.1 Actinomycetota bacterium
TCTCGTTCATCGCGGTACGGTCGGCCATGACCGACTTTCTGCAGTCTCCTGGAATTCCTGCTGACGCCAATGAGCTGGGATCCGTCGCGCGGGGTTATATGGCGGCACTCTCTCACAACCCAAACTTTGAACTAGTTGAGATTCGTCGCATTGAAGAGAGAGGCGTCTTCATAGTCGATGCGCTTGCGGGCATACCACCGCGGTCTCCGTATGGAGTGCGCCCAGTTGAGCGGTTCGCAATCGAGACTAGGCAGGACCAGGAGCCGCTAGTGCATGCGATCCGAGTGGACTTCCCGCATCTACCTCACCAGAACCCTGCCCCGGCCGGGAAGCCGATCCAATTGTGCCTGTCTGAGGTTCCCTGGGAAGAGGCGCGGGCGACAGAGACGCCGTCACGGCGAGTTAGGCGCATTACCGAGTGGCTGGAGCGAGCTGGATGGGGCAAGCTTTATGCTCCAGATCAGCCCCTGGAGCCGTATGTCTTCTCCGTAGATCGTTTGATAGTGCCCAGCGACCTCTTCGAAAGGGGGTCGCACACGTTGTACGCGGTCGTGAGAGATGGCGAACTGCTCGCGATTCGGCCGCTGAGCGCGGTCTCTCCGGAAACTGCGGCAAGATACCTCGTCATGCCGCTCACGGCCAACCCAACCGACGAGCAGGTGATACAGTCCTGGCCCTCTGATTTCGCTGAGCTGACCACTCTCCTTGAAGCTCTGGATATACCCCTGGTTGACTCGGTTCGGCGTGCTACGAAGACCTTCACTTTGGGTGATTCCCAACCGATACTCGATTTGCATTGGCTCTTCTTGGTTCGCATTCCACGACTCACCCCCGGAAGATCAACGGACAGCGAGGCCCTCGCGTTTCTGCGTCAAGGATGCACGATACGGGAGCGTGGTGAGGCCTTGGGAGTTCTTGTAGTGGGAGCAGGAATGACTGGCCTGGATCTCGCTGATTTGGCTGGCGCGGAGCGGGAATACGATCTCGCCTTGGGAGTGCCTTTTCCACTCAATCCCGTACCTCAGTTGACCCGAGCGCTCGCCAGACGGATGAGTGGATATGGACAGCTGGACCATGACTGGCAAATATCGATCGTTGGAGTTGGCGCCATCGGCTCATCTGTTGCTCTCAACTTGTCCCGCCTGGGGGAGACGCCCGGTGTTCTTGTGGACCACGACACTGTTCTTCCGCACAACCTCGCTAGGTATCAACTTCCACCTGGAGCGGTTGGTATGAACAAGGCACAGTGCGTGGCCCTCATGGCTTCGAGCATTTGTGGCGACGCTGAGGCGCCCGTCTTCTTTGCGCAGGATGTCCTTAAGCTTGAAGATGACTCCGACGCATCGAAGGTGCTAGGCAGTACTCAACTGGTTGTCGACTGTACGACCTCGCGTGCGGCGATGCGACGGCTTGCGCGAATGCCTTCATTGGAGCGTCGAGCGAGCTGCTACATGACAGTCAGTGGTCTGGATCTTGTTGTCATATCGGAAGGCATGAACGGCGAGGCTCGTATCGATGACTTGGACGTGCAGTTCTCGTACGCATGCGCGATGGACCCTCGACTCGAAGGTGTACTCGCACGTCAAAACGCAGGATACGTGCGGTATGCCGGCGGTTGTTCGGATCTGTCGTCCGTGATAGACGGGATCGCGATGGCTACCTTGTCTGCGATTGCGTCGTCGCGAGTCCGAAACCTTCATGAGGAACATGACGCAGCAGTCAGAGTGTGGCGCTACAAAGAGTCAGGCCCCTCCGTCGAAGTGGTCGACCCTCAAGTCTTCCCCGTGTCGGTTCGGGATTTCGCCGTCGACTGGCAGTTCCGAATGTCTGGATTGGCGGTGGAGCAGATGCGACGCTTCCGGTTGGGGAAGTTGCCCGACGAGACCGGAGGTGTGCTACTCGGTGCTTTTGACGTACACCACCGCGTTGTCTATGTCTCGGGGGTACTTCCCAGCCCACCGGATAGCGAGGAATGGCCGACGAGCTACATCAGAGGGTCGAGGGGTCTGAGGGCGCAGGTCGGGCGTGTATCCCGCTTGAGCGGCGATGAGATAGGCTACGTGGGAGAATGGCACACGCACCCGGCAGGCTGCGAAGCACTGCTCAGCAGTGACGACACCCTGGCCCTTATTGATTTGACGGAGAATATGGGTCGCGAAGGTTTGCCAGGAGTAGTCGTCGTCTTGTCGGACGACGAACAGTGGGAAGTGGGGCTGACATTCCTAGTATGAGCAGCACATTTGGATCAATGGTCTCGGACATCCTTCTACTCTCAGACCGGTACGAAAGGCGATCGCGTCTTATGCCTGGTCTGTTCGCGGTTGTGCCGTTGGCAGTCCTGGCGTTTTCTAGTGCCGCTCAGCAGTTGGGTCTGTTGGCCTCGGTGGGCGTTCTAACTGCGGTTGAAGGACTCATGGCGGTGTTTGCTGGACACCTCGCAAGGGCCTTCGGGCGAAGTAGAGAGACGAAACTGTTTTCGGAAGGGCTTCCCACCGAAAGATGGCTAGCCAGTGACGGACCCCGCTCGCGCCAGCAACGAATGATTTGGTGGGAGCGAATCAGGGTGTTGACGGAACTAGACATTGGCTCTGCGAGCCCCGGAGAGGAGGAGAATGCAGTTATCCGTGATGCAGCAATGCGTCTTCGGGGCATGTTACGTGGTCAGCCATCGACCGTAATGCTCGAGAAGCACAACGAGGAGTACGGGTTCATTCGGAATCTGTATGGATTGACACCCGTCTGGATCGTATCGACCGCATTCTGTAGCCTCGTTGCTGCAATCGAGTGGTTCCGCGGCGATGGTACTGCGACGCTTCTCGGGATACAGATCTTTTTCCTTGTCTCGGCGCTTCTGTACGCCGTTGCCGGCAAGCGC
>JAQIBK010000222.1 GCA_027859125.1 Actinomycetota bacterium
GGCAAACACCACTGGGCGCAGCTCAACTTCGCGCGCCAGCAAGGTGTCGAGGTGCGCGCGGGCGACCCGGCCGACAACGTGCCCGGCAAGGTGATCGTCATCCCTGAGAGACCCGAGCAGATCCGCGCCAAGGACCACGACCTGGCCCGGATGCGCACGAGCTACGTTCGCAACGCGATGCGCGTTGCGGGAGAAGGCTATGTCCCGACATCCGAGGACATCGAGTTCCTGGCCCGGGACACCAACACCGACGCCCAAACGGTCGAGCAGATGCTCGCCGCACTCAAGGAGGCCTAGATATGGTTCGTGAGGACACGTTCGAGCACGCGCATCAGTACCTGTCAGGACTGACCGACGAGGAGCTGCAGATACGCTTCTGGCACCTGACGCAGGAGATCGTCGATCCGTTGGTCGAGCTCGCTCGCACGCACACATCCCCATCGATCGAACGCAGCGTTCTCATGCGCATGGGCATCGACACGCTCACATGCGGGGCGGTCGTGGGCGAGTGCGAGACGCGTGGACTGCTGGGCCACGGCGCGGGGCATGTGGTGCTGGTGTGCATGCGGGCGTGGGAAGTGGACGCGCCGACCGCCGCGTGCAGGCTCGCCGACGGCGACGGCTGGGACACCGTTGAGGCCAAGTGGGGGAGTGCGCGATGAGCGATACGCTGCCACCACTGAAGCCCAACGAGAAGCTCGACATCGCCGCTCTGCTCGACGGCATCGAGGGGTACAGACCGCGCCGCCTGGGTTGGCACTGGCGCGAGAAGATCGTCAACCAGTACCTCTACGAGTTCACGTATCGCGAGACCTCCAAGGGCCTTGCCAACAGCATCCCGCTGCCTGCGGCGCACTACTTCGACGACATCGACCCGCAGCCCGACTGCGTCGTGACCACCGAGATCGCGTCGGGCCGCTTCGAGGACGATATCCGCCGTATGCGCATGGCTGCGTGGCACGGAGCAGACCACATGATGGTCATCCGCACCGCCGGTCAGAGCCACATTGACGGTCTGCTCGAGGGCACACCTGAAGGCGTGGGCGGCATTGCGGTCACCCGCAAGCAGATGCGCGCAACCAGGCGGGCCCTCGATCTGATCGAGGACGAGGTCGGCCGCCCCATCAACTTCCACAGCTACGTGAGTGGCGTCGCCGGACCCGAGATCGCCGTCATGTTCGCCGAGGAGGGCGTCAACGGCGCGCACCAGGACCCGCAGTACAACGTGCTCTACCGCAACATCAACATGCACCGCAGCTTCGTGGACGCGGCCGTGGCCAAGCGCATCATGCGGTCGGTCCGCATGCTGCAGATCGACGGCGCGCACAACGCGAACGCGACGGCGGTCAAGGCATGGAAGGTCATGCCCGAGCTGCTCGTTCAGCACGCGATCAACTGCGCGTTCTCGGTCGCGATCGGCATGCCCAAGGAGGACATCGCTCTCTCCACAGTGCCGCCCGACGCTGCACCCGCGCCGTGCATGCGCATGGACCTGCCCTACGCGGTGGCGCTGCGCGACCTCTTCGGCGAGTACAAGATGCGGGCCCAGCAGAACACGCGCTACATGGAGTCCGACGCGCGCGACGCGACCGTGAGCCACGTCATGAACCTCATGATCTCGCGCCTGACCAGTGCCGACATCCAGTCCACCATCACGCCCGACGAGGGCCGAAACGTGCCGTGGCACTACAACAACATCCACGCGGTCAACACGGCCAAGCAGTCGCTTCTGGGCATGGACGGCATCCGCGACATGGTCAAGCTCGACCGGGAGAACCCCGAGCTGCGCAATAAGGTGCGCGAGCTCAAGGAACGCGCCGTGCTGTTCCTTGAGGCGATGCGTGCCGATGGCGGGTACTTCGCCGGCGTCGAGGAGGCGTACTTCGTGGACTCGGGCGAGTATCCCGAGACCAACGACGACGGCATCCGCCGCCAAGCCGACGGCGGTCTGGGCGTGAACACGATCGTGGAGCGCGCCGACGACTACATAGCACCGGTCTGCCACCACTTCGGCGTCAACAACCTGCCAAGAAGTGTCGAGAAGCCGTGCCACGAGATCGGCGGCTGCACGCTGTGCGACAGCGACAAGGTCCCCCTCATCGATGAGCTCGACCCCGAGGACAACGTGAACGTCCGCCTCGCTCGTACCCAGGATCTGCGCGAGGGTGGGCTCGTGAGGCCCGAAGTCGAGTGGGCCGGCGACGGCATCGTGGCGGTCACGATGTTCCTGCCCGCATCCGAACGCATCGCCCACGCGGCTGCGCTCGAGATCGGTCGCTCCATGAATCTCACCGATTTCGAGGTCATCCACAAGCAGGTCATGCATCCGGCCGAAGGC
>JAQIBK010000154.1 GCA_027859125.1 Actinomycetota bacterium
AACCCGATCTCCGTCCGGACAGTAGCGCCTCAACCCTTGAGGTCTTCGGTGTCGACGTCATTCACGCCCTTGAAGAGGAGCCATAGCCCCAGCCCGACTTCAGCGATGAAGCTCACGGCGAGCCCGGGGTACTTGATCGCGGGGTGTGCCGGCATCAGGAGGACCTGAAGGAACCATATCAGGACGCCGATCCCGTCGAGCATGAGAAGGACGCCCAGGAACCGGGGCAGGAACTTGGATTTGTAGACCAGATAGCCGAGCGGGAACAGCCACGTGCCATAGAACAGCTGAGCCGTCACGAAGCCGGTCTTGTAGGTGTTGATGGACAAGTGCGCGAGCCCTTCGAGCTGTGCCGCTGAGTAGGCCTGCATATGGCTGGCCGGGTCAGTCTGGAGCATCGCCGACAGCAGGGGAAGCATACTCGCGCACTGAACCGCGACCCCGATGCCGTTGAGCAGCAGGAAGAGCAATGCCAGGTTCTCGTCTATCGGCCTCAGAAGCACATAGAGAGCCCAGGCTGTCAGGGCGAAGACGAGGGCGGACAACAGGGCGACGACGAGCCCAAGGCGGAAATTACCACTCGCTCGTGAGGATCGTCTCGTAGACCAGTTGTGGCGTGCCCTTGCCGATATGGCCCAGAACGTCGGCCAGAATGGAGGCCAGGACGAACGAGAGATAGAGGCCGCCAGCGACTCTGGCCATCTTGTTTCGCGCTAGGTGATTCGCAATGCTCGCAGCCACTCCGCACGTCCTTCCAGTTCAGCCTACGGTGACGATCACGTTGCCCTTCTTGTGACCGCCGCTCACATACTGATGAGCCTCCACGATCTGGTCGAGTGGGTAGACGCGGTCGATCACTGGCCGCAGGTCACCAGAGACGGCCAGCTTGGCCAGAAGCTCGAGGTCCTTCTGCGTGAGCTTGGGTGTGCCATCGTCCACCGATACACAACACCCGTCCTGCACTAGCACGAGTTTGGCCTTGCGAAGCGCATTCGCACTCTTGCGCTTTCCGACAGTATCAAGGAAGACGTGGTAGCGGGCAGAGTCAGCCGAGAAGTCCTCCTGGGTGTAGTCGATGACTCGCTCGGCGCCAAGGGATCGTACGAGATCGACATTGGAAGTGCTGCACACCCCTGTGACGTGGGCTCCGAAAGCGGTCGCAAGCTGCACGGCCGAGGTTCCGACAGCGCCTGAGGCTCCGTAAATGAGAATCCGTTGCCCGGACGCAACGCCTGATCGACGCAGGAAGTGGAGAGCCAGCAGCCCCCCGTAGGGAATCGCGGCCGCCTCTTCATTCGTGAGGTTCGCTGGGCGGGAGGCCAGCAGTGCGTGTTGCGGCCAGCACACATACTGCGCATAGGTGCCAAAACGACGACGATCGAACCCGAACACCGCGTCACCCTTCGCGAAGCGCGTCACGTCGGATCCAACGGCGTCGACCTCACCGGACAGAACCATGCCAAGGATGGGCTGCCGCGGTGCCCTCCAGCCAAGGGCGACTCGGGCGAGGACACTATAGACGGGACTCAGGTCGAGTCCTCTCACGTAGCAATCGCTCGACGTCACAGCGGTCGCGCGTATGCGGACCCTCACTTCGCCAGCTTTGGGCGTGGGATCCGGAACATCCGCAAGCTTCAGTACATCGGGCGGGCCATAGGCCGAACATACTGCCGCTCGCATGCAGACCTCCTCCCACATCGCGCTGGTCTCTGACCAGCATGTTCACACTTCAGCTGAAGCGCGCACCTCAGCACGCCACATGCCTGAGCCTACCTGACTGAAGGTTCTCCTCCTGTTGGAATCGAAGTCGATCACATTCGTTTCGTCAGGATAGAAACTCGGTCCCGGTGCGAGCTAGACAAATGTGCGGAACGTGTTCAGATTCGAGCGGCGAGTCGGCCGCTTTCTTCCATGCTATACCTTGTGACGTCCGCCCGAAGCCTTGGGATACGGCCTCTTAGAGTCATGTGATTGTGAACTCGAATGGCGTGTGCGACTGCAAATAGGATCGAAGAGCAGATGACGCCATGAAATGTCGGGTCTGACCATTCGCCAGAATGGAGAGCCTGCATCCATGAGTGAGAAGAAATATGTGGGGGTGAAGGGTCGCGCGCTCGATGGCGGCGAAGGGCACGATCTCTCCCCTGAACTCGAGTGAATCTGATCCGACTAGTAGGCGACCGCGCTTAGAGAGCTCTGAAGGAGAATGGTATGGCTGTCTGAGCCCGGTCTCGTCACCCTGGTGCACGAGACACCTGGCTTGGAACACGCCTGACCGGAGCTCAATCATCTTCTGCGCGCCGCCAGCGACTACGGCTCCGATTATGACGAAAACAAGCAATCCGAGGTCCACTCGAGCCCCCTGAACTCTGTCTCACAGCCTTGTGCTCAACGTGTTTGCTTCAACTGCGAACCGATGCCGCCTGCGGCCTCGGGAAGAGCATAGCTCTCTGTGTCGAGGTTTGTCTGGTGGAAGCGCGTGCCAGGACCCGACGGATCAGCGAGGGGCCAGCACCATGGCACCGGTCGCGATCATCGCGCTGCCAGCGACACGATCGAGGCGTCTTGCAGTGCGCTGTGTCGTGATGAGCCCTCGCACCCTCGTGGCTGACAGCGCGTAACACACCATCACCGATGACAGGACCCCGGCGACGATCGCTAGTACTGCAAGGACATCGAGTGCGCTCAGTGCGGAGAGGTCCATGAAGGTGGGCAGGAATCCGCCGTAGAACAGGATCACCTTCGGGTTGGACAGCGTAATGACAAGGCCGCTCACATAGTCGGTCGATAGAGGTGTTTCCGTTGGCGCCACCGAGAAAGAGGCGGCTGGCTCCTTGAGCCACAAACGTATGCCCAGCCAGGCTAGATACAGACCGCCGATGATCCTAACTGCGATGAATAGCTCGCCCAGGACGCTGGCGATCATGGTTAGTCCGAACACCGCCAACAGTAGGTAGATGACATCGCCGGTGACGATTCCTGCTATCACGACCAAGGCCGACTGCATTCCTGATGACAGGGCCCTCGAGGTAGTAACGAAGACACCAGGACCGGGGGTCACGGCCAGCGCGAGCATGGACAGACCGAGAGCGAGGCTGGACGGTATCGTCACCAGAGCATCTCCGCTCCCTGCCGTGGTCCTGGTGTGTTTGCGCTTGATCAGCAAACCGAGGCATGAGGCCTCGGATAGAGCGTAGCTCGATAGCCGAGGTTTGTCAGTGCCGAAACGTTCGCTAGACAGATGCTCCCACCAGAAGCAATGCGGCGAAGGCGATTCCTGTGTCTGCGAGGACGTGCGAAACAACAGGCACCAGCAGTCCGCTGCCCCGCTCATCCAGCCACTGCCAAATCCACGAGGCACCTAGCAGCACGGCCAAGCTCACTGCGAGCCACAACGGCGGAAGAAGAGAGGCTAGCACGATCACGTGGTAAGCCGCGAACGCGACATGCGACCAAGCCGTACGTATTCTGAGCGGTGCCCAGTGCATCTGTTCGAGCGGAGGATGGACAAGCCCGAAGTAGAGCACGATCGCAATCAACGAGGTATCGGAAAGGCGGTGAGTCGCGAGCCAAGCGGCAATTGGAGTAGTGGAAACGAGTGGCAATATGAAATACACGGCGGGACCGGCAAGGGCGGAGGGCAGAGAGAGCAGCAGCTCGCGAATGGGGACGGGTTTCCAGCGGGGGAGATTCTTGTCGTACCACAACCAGAAGACAATCTGGGCGTGGTAGCTGAGGATGGCGAGCCAAGCATTTCGAAAGCCGATCCAGAAGACCAGGACCGAGAGATAGGGAGCCAGGAGCTTCGCCGCAAGGCTGATCGAGGACTGACCGGCCTGTTCTCTCGTCAACTCATCTCCCATTCTGTCCGGCGTTCCAGGCGACACCCTCCGCCTTCCCGCAGGCCGCTGTCACTGCGATCGTCATCGTCATCCCGCTTCCGCCTACCGTGTTCAGGTTCGTGCGGCGGGATGTGCCGCCTCGCTTCACGGTAGAGCTTACGCCTTCACCAACAGCGCAGGAAGACGCAGCCCGGTGACGCGGAGACTGCGGGCGGCAGTCTGCAGCCCGACCGCGAACAGCCCGACACACACGGCCGCGATCGTGGCTACGGAGTACGTTGTGATCGGACCTGCGCTGCCGCTCAACAGGATGACGACCGAGAAGAACGCCGCGCCGCCCCACGAACCGAGCACGGCCCCACGCAGGAGCCGATGAGCGGAGTCGCTGCCACTGCGCCGATGAGAGGAGGCCGCCATGATCGCAGCGATCACGGGAAGCGGCGCCAGAAACCCTGCGATCTCCGGCCCAAGCCTACCGGCGCAAGTCGTGATGAGCACGACCATCGCACCCGCGAGAGCCATTCGAAGAGCCAGTATCCGCTTGCGGGGTACAGGCTCATCGTGAGCACTCTCGGGAACGCGAATCGCAAAAGCCAACGATACGAGGATCACGGGCACGGACACGAGAGCCCAACCGAGTGCGACATGCAGCAACGAGAGCAGACCGGCGACGGTGAAGAAGGTGGCGTACGCGGCGACCAGCGACTGCCACCATGCATGCCGAGGGGCAACGACCGCATACGACGTGCAGAACATGCCTGCGGCGACGAACCCCAAGAGGGTGCCGTATGCAGCATGGACAGCGAACTGAGAACCGTACTGCGCGAAGAGCATCGCTGAGACCGGACCCGAGACCAGCGGCAGTCCAAGCAGTAAACCTCCGACCAGTCCACCCCATCTGTGAATCACGAACGTAGCCGTCGCCAACAGCAGTGGGCTGATCAGTACCTTCGCCAGAACGAGTATCATCGGTTCTCCTAGACTCGATTCGTGCACGCTCTCCGTTCTTTATCTTCGGCACTCGAAAGCGTAGAGTCTATTTGTTCTTCATTTCGCTTACCCTCATGTTTGTTGAGTCTCAGGAGCAAGGATGCTGAACACGACACGGTTGCGGATCTTGCGTGAGGTAGCCGAGCGGGGAACTATCATCGCCGCCGCTGAGGCGCTCTACCTCACGCCCCCGGCCGTCTCTCATCAGCTGAAAGTCCTCGAGCAGGAGCTGGGCGTTCCGCTGCTTGAGCGGACCGCGCGCTCGATCCGCCTCACGGACGCCGGGCTTCGCTTGGTACGACACACCGAAACGATCCTTGCCGACTGTGAGACGGCTGTTGCCGACGTCACCGCTCTTGCGGGAGAGGTCACGGGACACTTGCGGCTCTCAACGTTCCAGACGGCGGCGCAGAGCTTCGCATTGCCTGCAGTGGCCAAGATCGCGGAGAAGTACCCGCATCTCAAGATCACGGTCGCCGACCTTGAGCCCGAACGAGCGGTCGCTGCGGTCAAATCGGGCCAGATCGACGTGGCGCTCTCTCATGAATGGGACTTCGTCCCCCGGGTGAAAGACCCCGGGATCGACCGATACCCCCTGCTCGACGAACCGATAGTGGTCGTGTTGCCAAGCAAGCACCCGCTAGCCGGAAGCCCGGTGAAGGTCGCCGATCTTGCTCATGAGCACTGGTGCGTGGCACAGCCGAGCACGGCGAGCCGGAAGGCCGTGACGCACATCGCGCGCTCGGCGGGTTTCACGCTCAAGATCACGTTCGAGAGCAACTACTTCCGCGCCATCGGCTCCGCGATAGAAGCTGGGCTGGGCGTCGGCATCGCCCCACTGATGACTGACCTGCGCGGGCTCGATATCGTGATCCAGCCCCTTATCGAGCCCACCCTCGAACGCCACATCTTCGCTGCGGTGCGAAGTGGCTCCGGCGGCTCGCCCACCATCAAGGCGGCATTGGAGACCCTCAAGACGGTCGCCGGTACTCTCGGCCCCGAAGGTCCTCTCAAGTTCCGGCCCTGAGCGGCTATTCCTTCAATCGATGGAGCTGCGTTCTGCGGGTTTGAGCGGCGTTCTGCTTGAATCCCGGGATAGGAATCACACGTGGGACAGAGGCAGATTCCAGGGTGACCGCCTGTGGCGCGTCATGTCTGAAGTGCGATGTTCCGGCGCATGGGACGGTCGAACCTGCCCGCCAGACGCTTGAGCCTATCGAGGTGTTCATCGAACTGGGCGTTGAACAGTGCGTCGGTTGCGATATCGTCCGTGTCGTATGAGACAAGGAGCTGGAACACCGTGTTGACCTCAGAGCTCTCCAGTCTGTGGGCGAGTTTGTATGCGTCGTCGAGAGTGTGCAGCTCGAGCGTAGCGGCGCGTGCGAGCTCTGCCTCGACCGAGACGATCAGAGCGGCCTCCGCTGCATTCACTGGCCTTGAGAGACAGCTTTGCGGCAGGACGCCTCTTGTCTCTTTCAGGATGTAGGCGTGCCTGGACTCCTCGACGGCCATCTGCTTCCAGATGTCCTAAACATCAGGATAGGAAGGAAAGGATTTCGAGAGCGCAGCTCGCCTCTCAGGATACTGGACCGCTTGGGCTCGTCTGCTCAGTCCGCTGGTTCGAAGGGTGCCGGCTCGGTCTGCGCGCAGTCAGTGGCGCGCCGGGCACTTCCTCTGCCTCCAACCTTCGCACGCTTGGCGGTCAGTGCGAAGTTGCTGCCCTCTTCCTCGTTCACTTGCTTCAGGAACTCGCAATCGATGCAGAGGTGGAGTGTCTGCGCAATGCAGCCCTCCTGCCCGGCCTTGCAATCTGGACCTGCAACGACCCAGCAGAACCTCCCGGCGTGTGTACCCCCGTGTACGCCGTCATACTCCGATGGCATAGCTGAGGGACAGGTTCCCTTGTCTTCCACGTGCGCGCCTCCGGGTCCCCGCCCACACGCGAGCACGTCCCAGCAGTTCTTCCTGTCCATCCCGCAAACCCCTTTCGGCCGAATACCTTGAGTGCATTCTACCTTGCACCGTCCGCTCGAAACCTTGGTTGAGTGGGTCCAGATGACCGAGTCCTCACGGTCTCGATACCCCTGTTGCTCTGACGTTCTTGAGCAATGCCGCAGTGGCGACCGTGGTTGCCACTGCGAGCGTGCCCCAGATCGGCAATTCTCCAAGCGTGACGCTGATAGGAGCTTTTTGATCGCTCCGTCCAACGTTGTAGTGCTGCAAGACGAGGCATCCCCTCGTCTTGGGATAGCGTAGCTCTCATCGCCGAGTCTTGTCAGGTTGAATCGCGTGTTGGACAGCCGCGATCCGGGTCCTACTCTGTGTCCAACCCCAGCTTCATCCCGAACTGTTGGCCCACGAAGATCAAGCCGCGATTCTGCTGGTGAATCATGCTCGCGATGTCGCGCTTCTCGACCACGCTGACCACTCCTCCGCAGCCAGCGCAATGGATGGCGAGCAGGACGCGATCAACGCCCTCAATCGTGAGCTCAGCGGCTTCGAACACTGTGCCGTCGCACTTGGTGCAGTTGGAAACGGTCATTCTGAGTGCCCCTTCTTCTGCCTCAAGACTGCCGCCCGACTTCGCGCGATCGACTACGTTGCAGCGGGCCGCACATCTGGGCTTGGCCTGTCGAACCGTCTTTGCCTTTGAGCGGCGGGTTGTGCCACCTTCTCCTCACTCTAGCGCTTGCCCCGTCCGCTGTTGCTCCTATGTCAATCCTACACCGCGACGGCCACAGAATCGGCGGCAAAGTCAGCATGGACGACCTCTGCTGTGCACTTCTTCTCAGCCCTCAGCATCGTCTTGAACAC
>JAQIBK010000071.1 GCA_027859125.1 Actinomycetota bacterium
GCCTGGGTCCGAATGGCGCCGGGACGACAACCACGCTGAAAATGATGCTTGGACTTGCGAAGCCCACGGACGGGACGTTCTCGATAATGGGCCGACCCGCTGACGCAGCCGCGCGTGCAGAACTGGGCTTTCTTCCGGAGCAGCCCTATTTTTCCCCACAGTTGACGGCAACGCAGGCTTTGGTTCTGTATGGTCGGCTCTCGGGTCTTTCCAAGCGTGACACGATCGCCCGCATGCCCGACCTCCTGGAACGAGTTGGCCTGGCCGGTCGCGAGCGCATGGTCCTCTCGAAGTTCTCTCGGGGAATGCTGCAACGCCTCGGCGTCGCGCAGGCGATCCTGGCCAATCCAGCGGTCGTAGTCCTTGATGAACCCGCGTCTGGGCTCGATCCTGTCGGTCAGCGCGACATGCGGAACCTCATGCTCGAACTGCGTGACGCGGGTACGAGCATCCTTCTGTCGTCACACCAGCTATCGGAGATAGAGACCGTGTGCGATCAGGTCACGATCCTGAACAAGGGCCGTGTTGCAGCGAGAGGTCACATCGATGATCTGCTCAACGTCGTCGGCAGAACATCCGTCCGTGCCAGTGGCGGGGACAAGCTACCCGATTCCCTCACCGAACTCGTGGGTGACATTGCGGTTTCGGGCGCGAGCTGGGTGTTCTCGATCGCCGATGGAGAGGTCCGTCGTGTTGTGGACGTTCTTGATGACGAGGGCTGGCGGCTGCTCTCGATAGCACCCATGCGCGACTCGCTCGAGGATTACTTCGCCCGTCTCGTCGGCGGAGAGGGCACGGGGGTGGCGTCATGATGAGACGGTCGTTCGCAATAGCAGGCTCGATCGTGGCAGACGCCCTCCGCCGCAAGATCGTCTGGGTGGTCATACTCTTCGCCGCGCTAATGGCCATTGCCATTCCGTCGCTGCCAAGCTACGGAACGGGTGTGATCGATGCGGTCTACCGTGAGGTGGCGCTCGCCCTGATCTACGTCGCGTCACTTGTCGTGATGCTCTCCTTGGCCGCAAGTCGTGTTCCCTCGGAGATAGAGCGCCGGACGCTGTACGCAGTGCTCTCGCGAGACGTTCGCCGCTGGGAGTACATCCTGGGTACGTGGTTGGGTGTGTTCCTGGTCATGGGGGGAGTGATCGCTGCATTCTGCGTCATCACTCAGATCGTCGGCTACGCAGTGTACGGCAGTCTCATGTGGCGACTGTGGCAGGGAGCGCTGTCCATCTGGCTGGAGACTGGGATCATAGCGGCATTCGCAATCGCGGTTTCGTGCGTTGCGGGTACCGTCATCGTTGCGGTCTCCTCTCTCGGTTTCATCTTTGTGACACATGCACGTGAGGGGCTATTGGGTGGCTCGGACAATGCATTCTGGAGTTTCTATCCTTCGCTGGACACATTCAATATCATCAATCCGGTTGCCCATGGCTCCGGTGTGGACGCGACCTACGTCCTTGTTATGCTCGGCGTATTCGTCGCATGGGTCGCGGTCATCCTGCTCGTTGGGTCGACCGTCTTTGAGACGAGAGACGTCTGACATGGGCGAATCTCGAAAGTCCATCACCAGACTCGCAGTCGCAGTCCTGTTGGTATTGTTGCTGCTTGGTGGGCAGGCCATGGCGGATGCACGGACGGACTCTGATGGCGGTGCGGACACGACGCAGGCAGTGGGTCGGGCTGGCTTCGCCTATCTCACCGGTATCCGCACCTTCGCAGCTGCGTCACTCTGGAACCGACTCGAGCCGCAGTTCCACGGCTACTACGGCGACATCCCGCTCGCCGAGCAGATGTACATGCTGCCGACGATCGAGTTGGTAGTCATGCTGGACCCTGAATTCGAGCAGGCATACTATGTCGCCGCGTGGGTACTTGCGAGGCGAGGAGACGTCGATGCCGGAGTCGAACTCGCACAGCAGGGGGTCGATGCCAATCCAAGAGCGGGACTCATGCGCATCAATCTCGCCGAGATACTCCTATTCATGGCCCACGACGAGGTTGGTGCGGTACGTGAAGTCGATGTTGCACTGCAGTCCGAGTGGACCGACGCGTTGGAGAAGCATCAGGGCTTCGCGATCGCCCGTGGCATCTACGCCGCGACCGGCGAAACGGAGAAGGAAGCGGCTGTCCTCGAGGTACTCGAGGTACTCGATGCCGAACTCGGTGATACCCTTGGACCTGAGGCACATGACCATGATGGAGACGGAGTGCCGGATCACGAGTGATCCATGCACCGCCCTTGATGCCGATCAGAGAGGCACGAATGGGATTCTTCACGCCCGATATCTTCCATGTTGATGTGCATGCCATCGATCTGGATGCGCTCTCAAGACAGGGAATCGAGGGCCTCCTGATCGACCTGGACAACACACTGCTGCCTCGCGACAAGGACGACATTCCAGAGGATCTTCGCACTTGGGCTCACTCTCTCAAAGACAAGGGATTCAAAGCTTGTCTCGTGTCCAACAATTGGCACGAAAAGGTCCGAACCGTTGC
>JAQIBK010000293.1 GCA_027859125.1 Actinomycetota bacterium
CAAGATGAACACCAGGGGTCCCTTGGCTGACAGATTCACTGAGATCGATGGAGTTGTTGCAATCGATCTTGCGGATTCGGGTGGGTCTCATGTCGTGTTGACTCAGATCGACGTTCGCACATTCCAATTGGCGAAGGGGGCGGTCGCTGCAGGTTTGGCTCTTGTTGCGCGCAACGCCGGATTCAAGCCGCACAAGCATATGGAGATCGTTCTGGCTGGCGCGTTCGGCAGCGCTCTCGATCCAGACGATCTCGTTGATCTTGGCGTGCTGCCTCAGGAGGCTTCTGGTCGCATTCGTGCCGTTGGGAACACGTCTCTGCTTGGCGCAGCCATGGTCGCCGTGAGACCTGACGTAGTTGAGCGAATCGAGAGCATCAGTGCGCAAGCTCGACATGTCGAGCTCGCAACAGACCCACGATTCAAAGATGCGTACCTGGCGTCGATGGCGCTTGAGCCGTACTCCCTTAGGAAGCGGATCAAGCGCGCTTCCTGATCCTGATCAGGGGAGTGGCAGTTTGGCGGAGCGACGTGTTCATCGCCCCGGGAATAGCGGAAGCCCCAGCCTTCGGGCTGGGGCTTCCTCAGTCCTTCCCCGAAATACCCCTGAGTCTCCAGTCGAGATTACTCACTGGCTGCCTGGAAGCCATGTGACTCCACCGAGATGCCGGTCGTCGATGGCTCGACTCTGCCGCCCAGATTCCCTGGATGCGGCCACTTGTGGGGGGAAGGGAAACTTGTCAATGAACAAAATCTAGCGCACGACTGCCCCAAATGCAACAGTTGTTACATTAATGATGGACCACGGTCTGAACGTTTCCTTAAGGAGGCGCCGCCTACCGACCAGTTGGTGCCGCCCACCCGATTTGGGGATCGCATCGGTCTGACCTGCGCATACACTGGATTAACCACGCCATGACGCTGGGTTCGAGCAATCTCTGGGCATCACGGGGTGAGTCTCTAGAGATACGGGGACGCTTCCATCGCGAATGTGTGAGGGGGCAGCTGTAATGATCTCGAGTAACCGGACCAAGGAGGCCAGGACATGACTGACCAGTCCAAATCGATTGAGTCAATGTCGAATGAGCTGAGGGTTGTCGATCCCCCCGAGTGGGTGACCGAGCGCGCTTACATAAAGTCCATGGATGAATACGAGACCATGTACAAGCGCTCCGTCGATGATCCCGAGGGTTTCTGGGCCGAAATGGCCGAGGAGCATCTGTACTGGCACAAGAAATGGGACTCCGTGCTCGAGTGGGAGTTCGAGACACCCAAGGTCGAGTGGTTCAAGGGTGGCAAGACGAACGTCGCATACAACTGCATCGACCGGCACCTCACCACATGGCGTCGCAACAAGGCAGCGATCATCTGGGAGTCCGACGAGGGCCGCACCAAGATGTACACGTATCAGTCTCTGTACTACAAGGTCTGTCGTTTCGCCAACGTGCTCAGGAAGCACGGCATCAAGAAGGGCGACCGAGTCGCCATCTATATGCCGATGATCCCAGAGCTGGCAGTCGCAATGCTCGCTTGTGCCCGTATCGGCGCCATTCACTCGATCGTGTTCGGTGGCTTCTCGGCACAGGCCCTGCGCGACCGCATCAACGACTGTGATGCCAAGCTGGTCGTCACTGCCGATGAAGGTATCCGTGGCGGTCGTGTCGTGCCGCTGAAGGCCATGGTCGATGACGCACTGCTCGAGGCTCCGAGCGTCACGTCCGTTATCGTTGTTTCCCGCGCACAGACTCGTGTCGACATGGAGCCGGACCGCGACTACTGGTATCACGAGGAAGTTCGCGCCGCCGACATTCAGCGCCACTGCGATATTGAATGGATGGACTCCGAGGACACGTTGTTCATCCTGTATACGTCGGGATCGACCGGCAAGCCCAAGGGTGTTCTGCACACCACGGCCGGCTACCTCCTCTACACCATGCTCACGTTCAAGTACACGTTCGATTACCACGACGAGGATGTGTACTGGTGTACTGCCGACATCGGCTGGATCACCGGTCACAGCTATATCGTGTACGGGCCGCTCGCACTTGGCGCAACGTCGCTCATGTTCGAGGGAACTCCCACGTACCCCGACCCAGGTAGGTTCTGGCAGGTTGTGGAGAAGCACGGAGTCAACCAGTTCTACACCGCTCCGACAGCGATCCGTGCGCTCATGAAGTCCGGTGACGAATGGCCCGCCAAGTACGACATGTCGAGTCTGCGTGTTCTTGGAACTGTTGGCGAGCCGATCAATCCCGAGGCTTGGATGTGGTATCACGAGCACATCGGCAAGGGACGTGTGCCGATCGTGGACACGTACTGGCAGACCGAGACCGGCGGACACATGATCACCAACCTGCCCGGCGCTACACCTCAGAAGCCGGGTTCGGCCACGCGTCCCATGTTCGGCGTGCAGGCTGTCATCCTGAACGAGGACAAGCAGGAGGTGGGCGTCAACGAGGGCGGCCGTCTCTGCGTCAAGTTCCCGTGGCCAGGTATGCTCCGCGGTATGTGGGGCGAAGACGGCCTCCAGCGAACCAAG
Organism: Actinomycetota bacterium; assembly: GCA_027859125.1. Lineage (GTDB taxonomy): Bacteria > Actinomycetota > Coriobacteriia > Anaerosomatales > UBA3086 > UBA3086. The sequence goes on from JAQIBK010000293.1 coordinate 2,537, forward strand.
GAAGTCTACTTCACCTCCTTCCCTGGCATGTACTTCACAGGCGATGGAGCCCGCAAGGACGAGGATGGCTACTTCTGGTTGCTCGGCCGTGTCGATGACGTCATCAACGTGTCCGGTCACAGAATGGGCACCGCCGAAGTCGAGAGTGCACTTGTGAGCCATGCTTCTGTAGCAGAAGCTGCGGTTGTCGGCTTCCCTCACGATATCAAGGGCGAAGGCATATACGCCTACGTCATTCTCAAGGGCGATCAGGAGGCCAGTGAGGGTCTCATCAAGCAGCTGATCGGTCATGTGCGACAAGAGATCGGTCCGATTGCAACTCCCGATCGAATTCACTTGGTGCCCGAACTGCCCAAGACCCGATCCGGCAAGATCATGCGACGGATTCTTCGCAAGATAGCTGCTGGAGAGACGGACATGAGCATATTCGGAGATATCAGCACACTCGCTGATCCTGGAATCGTGAAGACGATCCTGGAGACCCGCCCTGCCGACTAGTAGGACGATTCAGAGGGTGACGATCGAGAAGGGGTTCTGCGTATCCCGGCGAGGGAGGCGCAGGACCCCTCTCGCGTGTTAAACTTGCGTGCAGTTTTTCACCCTCTGAGTCTGACCCAAGCACATGAAAGGAACCCCCTTATGGCCTACAATGATCTCTTCATGCGTGCAGCGCGCCTGGAGCCCACCGAGAGAACTCCCGTCTGGATGATGCGTCAGGCTGGACGATATATGGAGGAGTACCGCGCTATTCGCGCGAAGCACGGTTTCTTGGAGATGTGTCGCACTCCTGAGTTGGCCGTCGAGGTCACTCTGCAGCCCGTTGACCTCGTCGGCGTGGATGCAGCGATTCTCTTCTCGGACATTCTTGTCTCATTTCCCGGTATGGGCCTGGACCTCGAGTTCGCCAAGGGCGAGGGTCCTGTCATTCACAATCCGATTCGCAGCAAGTCAGACGTTGAGAAGTTGCGTGTGGCCGATCCTATCGAACACACCGGTTATGTCATGGACGCGATCAAGATCCTGCGCAATGAGCTCGTGAACAAGGTGCCGCTGATCGGATTCGCCGGCGCTCCTTTCACACTGGCCAGCTACGCGATCGAGGGTCAGGGCACCCGCGACTACGAGCACTGCAAGTCGCTCATGTGGGGCGATCCGGTCGCCTGGGACATGCTCATGACCAAATTCACCGACACGGTCATCGCGTATCTTTGCGCGCAGATCGACGCCGGTGCCCAGGTCGTCCAGGTCTTTGACAGCTGGGTCGGCTACGTTGCTCCTCGCGACTACGAGAAGTCGATTCTTCCGTACACCAAGCGCGTGCTCGCTGAGATAAAGGCCCACGGCGACAAGGTCGTACCTGGCGGAGTGCCCGTCATTCACTTCGCCAACGGTGCTGCATCCATGCTGGATCTCGTTCAGCAGGCCGGTGGCGACATCGTGGGTGTGGATTGGCGTCTCGACATGAAGAAGGTCGTCGAGCAGGTGGATCCCAAATTCGGCATTCAGGGCAACATCGATCCGGTGGCGCTGTTCGCACCCGAGGCAGAGCTCGAGGCCATGGTCGTTGAGATCCTGGAGGCCGTCGGCACACGTCCGGGGCATATCTTCAATCTGGGTCACGGAATCCACAAGACGAGCGATCCGGAGAAGGCGCGCGCCATGATCCGATTCGTTCATGAGCACTCTGACCGCATACGCGCCGGAGCGTAGTCGTGGTCGATGGCCCAATGAAGTCGTCCTGCGAGGTGCTCGTGATGGCCTACGGCGGCCCAGACTGTCTGGACGCCGTTGGACCTTTCGTGGAGAACCTCATCGGACGGCCTTCGTCTCTCGATGTGATCGAACGAGTGAAATCACGTTACACCGCCATCGGCGGCTGTTCTCCGCTGCCTGCCATCACAGGTGGTTTCGTGTCATCGATCGCTCTTGAGCTCGATCGTCTCGGTATGCCTCTGCCGGTTGTAGCGGGGTTCAAGTACACGGAACCGTCGATCGGCTCGGTGCTGCGAGGCATGTACGCACGAGGAGTGCGGAAGGTCATCGCAGTCTCACTTTCGCCGTTCCAGTCCAAGGCTACGAGTACGGCGTATGCGTCGGCCGTGAACGAAGCCATCGAGGACATGTCCGAGATGAACGTGCAGTACGTCGAAGCCATCGGTGATATGTCGATCTTCGTGGAGTTGCATCGTGAGTCGCTTTCCTCGGCCTCTGAGAGGGTTGCGGACATCGATGCTCATGAGGTGCTGACCGTTTTCACGGCGCACAGTCTTCCCGTGAGCGATCTTGAGGCTCCCGAGCTCTACGTCAGTGGATTGCGACGTGTGGCCGACGAGATCGCTGCTGATCTCGGCTACGAAGCCGGGGCCGATTTCTCATCGTGTCAGCGATTGCCCGGTATCGAGTCCTTCGGGTCTCCTGATGCGGCGGAGCCATGGATGCTCGCATATCAGTCCAAGGGTATGCGTCCCGGAGCTTGGCTGGGCCCCGAACTTGAAGACGTGATGGCCCTCGCCGCTGAGCATGGTTTCCGTGCCATCGTTGTGAGCCCGATCGGATTCGCTACCGAGCATATGGAAACAGCGTATGACCTCGACATCGTCGAAACTGGACATGCTCATGAACTGGGCATCGGGTTCGAGCGAGGACTAGCACCCAACGATGATCCACGTCTCGTTGCGGCGATCTCATCGGCGATCCTCGGGATTCTGGATCGTTCGACCTCTGAATAGTCAACAGCTATCGAGGATCCGCCAGTCTGCATATTTGGCATGTTGACTCCCATGAATGACAGTAGGGATGTGCATGAAGCAAGTCATCATCATCGGTGGCGGAGTGGCCGGCCTTGGCGCTGCCTACAAGCTTCGCCGGGCTGCCGACGAGAGCCACGATATCGAGTTCACTCTCGTTGAGAAGGCCGATCGTCTGGGCGGCAAACTCGCTACGGATCGCGTCACTGACTCACAGGGCGCCGAGTACGTCATCGACGGCGGCTCCGACTCGTTCCTCACGCAGAAGACGGCAGTGCACCGTGTCGCCCGCATGCTCGGGATCATCGACGAGGAATGCTCCACGCTCGACGACAACAAGAAGACGCTGATCGTGAAGAACGGCGGACTGGTCGAGCTTCCAGACGGCATCATGATGTTCGCGCCGACCAAGATCGTGCCCATGGTGACCACATCGCTCTATTCTTGGCCGGCAAAGTTCCGTATGGCCATGGATCTGGTGATTCCAAGAAAGGAGATCGTTCCCGGCGAGCTGAACGACGAGTCGCTCGAGGATTTCGTGGTTCGTCGTATGGGACGCGAGTGCCTGGATCGTCTCGCTGAGCCTCTCGTCGGTGGCGTGAACGGTTCGGATCCGGGAAAGATGTCCTTGGCCGCCACATATCCCAACCTTCTCGAGATGGAGCAGGAGCACGGCTCCCTCGTGCGCGGTTTCCTCGCAACGCGCAAGAAGGTCGAGGAGATGAAGAGGAAGCACCCGCCCAAGCCCGGCACCAGGCCGCGCACGTTCTTCACGTCGTTCAATGAGGGTCTGCAGTTCCCGACCGATCGCATGGCGGATGCTGCTGGTCGTGACCGCATGCGAACCGGGACAGCGGCAATCGCAGTGCGTCGCGAGGACGATGGCTCTTGGTCTGTCGAGCTCGCGGATGGCGGCGTGCTGTCGGCTGATGCTGTGATCATGGCCTCAGAGGTTTGGGCCAGCGAGCGGTTGATGCGTGGAGTCGACGAGACCCTCGCCGATCTTCTGGAACAGATCCCGAGCACATCCTCGGCGACCGTTGCGATCGCTTTCGACATTGCAGACTGCCCCTTCGATCTCAAATGGCATGGGATACTGTCTCCACGTATAGAGCGGCAGACGGTCACAGGTGTCTCCCTTGTGTCCTCGAAGTGGCCGAATCGTGCGCCGGATGGAACGGTTCTCTTACGCGCTTTCGTCGGCGGACCGCACAATCAGGCGGTTCTCGACATGAGTGATGATGAGATCACTGATATCGTGGTCAGGCAGCTGGTGGATCTCATCGGTGTGAAAGATGGCGCGCGCCCGAGATTCGCACGCGTGTACCGCTGGGAGAACGGGATGCCTCAGTACACGATGGGGCATCTGAGTAGAGTCGAAGAGATAGAGACTCTGACCGCCGAGATTCCCGGGCTGGCGCTCGCCGGTGGCGGGCTTCGCGGTGTTGGTGTGCCCAACTGTCTGGAGAGTGGCGAGGCGGCGGCATCCAAGGTAATGGCTGAATGGGGCGTTCACCTGGCGGAAGACACCGCCACGGAGAAGCGCGTCTACTGACAAGACGCTGGTAAGCAAGGCAAGGCGAAGAGCTGAGGATACCCATGAAGAAGATCATCATCATCGGAGGTGGCGTTTCGGGACTTGGCGCCGCGTACAAGGTCAGACGCGCTGCCGAGGCGGGCAACGACGTATCGTTCGCGCTCATTGAGAAGGACGACCGTCTGGGCGGCAAGATCAAGACCGAGACGGTCGTCGACGAGTGGGACTCTGTCGATGGCACCGAGTTCATCGTCGATGGAGGACCTGACTGTTTTCTCACCAGCAAGCCCGCCGTCAGCCGGATCGCCGCACTCCTGGGATTCGCTGACGACACGCTGCCGACGGACGACTCCCGCAAGAAGACGCTGATCCTGTCTCGCGGCAAGCTCTTTGAGATGCCGGACGGCGTCATGATGTTCGCGCCCACCAAGTTCCTGCCCTTCGTCACCACGGGACTGTTCTCATGGCCTGGCAAGATCCGGATGGGTCTGGACCTCTTCGTTCCCAAGAAGAAGGTCGCCGCGGATGAGGTGAACGATGAGACGCTCGAGAGTTTCATAGTCCGCCGAATGGGTCGCGAGTGTCTCGATCGTCTCGCAGAGCCGCTCGTGGGTGGCGTGCATGCATCCGATCCCAAGCAGATGTCGCTCGCTGCAACGTTCCCCAACCTGCTGGACATGGAGCAGAAGCATGGCAGCATGCTGCTGGGCTTTCTGGACATGCGCAAGAAGTATCCCCACAAGCCGGGAACCAAGCCTCGCACGTTCTTCACGTCGCTCACCGGTGGCATGCAGGAGCTGACCGACAACATGGCTGATGCTGCAGGTCGTGACAGCATCACAACCGGTGTCTCGGTCGAGAGCGCCACTCGTGACGGCGATTCATACGTGCTGAAGCTCTCGGATGGTTCCACCGTGACGGGAGATGCACTGATCTTCGCGACGGAGGCATGGTCCGCAGCGACACTGCTCGGTGACATCGACACTCAGATCGCCGAGGCAGTCGCAGGCATTCCTGCAAGTTCCTCGGCCACGGTCTCCTTCGGCTTCAAAGAGGATGAGATCGGCATCAATATGGATGCCTTCGGTGTTCTGTGCCCGCAGAAGGAGGGTCGCAAGCTCATGGCTGCGACGTTCTCCTCCACCAAGTGGCGGGGACGTGCGCCGACGGGCAAGGTGATGATGCGGGGCTTCGTGGGCGGTCCTCAGAACCAGGCCATCATGGAGAACACTGACGAGAAACTCGCCGAGATCGCTTTGGCCGAGATGCGGGACATTCTGGGCGTGAAGGGCGATCCGCTCTTCTCGCGTGTCTACCGTTGGCACCTCGGCATGCCGCAGTACACCATGGGCCATCTCGATCGAATGGCCGTGATCGAGGGTCGTTCGGCAGAGATCGCGGGATTGGCGCTCGCAGGCGGTTCATATCGCGGTGTTGGAATCCCCAACTGCATCGAGAGCGGCGAGCGTGCAGTCTCCAAGATACTGGGCGACTGGAATATCGAGCTGGCCGAGGATCAGGTCGAGGAGAAGCGCCAGCACTAGCCGAGGAGTTCTGCCTCGTCAGGCACCGATGGTGCGGATCACATCGAGCATCTGAGCATGGAGGGCCGGGTTGGCAGCGACGATCCCAGTCGCATTCGTCGACCACGGCTCTCCGTTCGTATCGGTCACTCTTGCACCCGATTCGCGCAGGATGACAACGCCTGCAGCAGTGTCCCAAGGCCTCAGACTGTACTCCCAGAATCCATCGGCGCGCCCGCATGCCACATGGGTGCAGTCGACCGCGGCCGAGCCGTCACGGCGCATTCCGTGGATGGGCGTGCGCATGAAGGCAGCGAGTGTGGCCAGCTGACGGTCGAGTGTGGCACCGCGATCGTAAGGGAATCCGCTCATGAGCAATGCCTGGGTCAACTGGGCAGTGTCATTGCACTGAATGGGCGCTCCATTCTTGGTGGCACCAAGACCCGCCGCCGCCGCAATAGTCTCCTGCGCCGGTACGTTGTGGACGGCGCCGGCTATGGGCACGCCGTTGCGCAGAACCGCGACTGACACTGAGTAGCACGGGAATCCGTGCAGGAAGGATGTCGTGCCATCAAGCGGGTCGATGACCCAGACCTCTGCGTCGGTGAGCGTCCCACGCGGCGCTGTGGCCAACGCATGGACCTCTTCTTCTTCGATCACGAATCCAGCATCCGGCAGCTGTCGGAGGATCGTCTTGGCAACTGCAACACCCGCAGCGATGTCGACGTCCGTGACCACATCGACCTGAGTCGATTTCACACGGACGGTTCCCATGTCGTTGACACGCGCACTGATGACTTCAGCGCCTGCTAGCGCGGCTTTCACAGCGAGATCGAGCAGGTTGCGCATATCGTGCCCCTCCGAGGGAATAGACATCATGGTGCGGAACTCTCCGCACAGACGAGTGTACCCGTTGCGAACAGCTCGGTCGCTCAGGTTCCGGAACCGGCATGATCGGATGTGGGAGACGTATGTTCCACGAGGGATTCGCGCGACCGTTCGACACGGACACCGCCAACGAACTGCGCAAGAGGGCGCGAATCGGAAGAGGAGCGATCCTCACAGCTACCTCACTCGCGGCCTCGGGGCATCCTGGCGGTTCCTTCTCCTCCATGGAGATCTACACATTGCTGTTCAGTTGTGCGCGACTGGACCCGAAAGAGCCGCAGTGGGATGCGCGCGATCGTATCGTCGTCAGCCACGGACATACCTCGCCCGGTGTCTATGCGGCGCTCTCCTCGGCGGGGTACTTCGATCGCGATGAGTTCGTGGCGCATTTCAGGCAGGCGGGGAGTCTGTTCGAAGGTCACGTGGAGCGTTCGGTTCCCGGCGTCGAGTGGAGTACGGGCAATTTGGGCCAGGGTCTCTCGGCGGGTGTGGGATTCGCCCTAGGAGCGCGAATGACCGGGTTGGGATGGCACACGTTCGTCGCAATGAGCGATGGCGAGCAGCACAAGGGCCAGGTTGCCGAGGCCCGCAGGCTCGCGGTCAAAGAGGACCTCGTCGACCTCACTGTCTTGGTCGATCTGAACGGCATCCAGATCTCAGGTTCTACTGACGATGTGATGCCGGTCGACGTAGCGAGGGATTTCGCTGCTGACGGCTGGCGGGTCATCGAGGTCGACGGTCACGATATCGATGCGCTGTACGCCGCGATCGTAGAGGCGCAGTCGGACAAGTCCGCACCTGTTGCCGTGATCGCTGACACGGTGATCGGCAAAGGCGTTTCGTTCATGGAGGGGAAGCCTGAGTTCCACGGTAGAGGCCTGAACGCCGATGAGTACGCGGCGGCAATGGCGGAGCTGGATTTGGAGCCGGAGCTGGAACGTGCGAGCAAGATGAGGTCGCACAGGATCAGTACCATGGCCGTCGATCACAGGACGCCGGAACTGCCGGTCGATCCGGGTACTCCCAGAACGTACACAGCCCAGAACAAGAGTGACAACCGCAGCGCATGGGGCAAGGCGCTCGTGGACCTGGCTGATGCGAATCCCGACATTCCGATCGCGGTGCTCGACTGTGATCTTGCGGTCTCGGTCAAGACGGATGGCTTTCGCGACTCTCACCCCGAGGGATTCATACAGTGCGGGGTGGGGGAGCACAACGTAGCGACAGCAGGAGGCGCGTTGTCCACGTGCGGAGTCCTCACTTTCTGGTCGGATTTCGGTGTGTTCGGGTGCGATGAGGTCTACAACCAGCAGCGTCTCAACGACATCAATGGAGCTGCGCTGAAGGTGGCGCTCACGCACTGCGGCATCGACGTGGGCGAGGACGGCAAGACACATCAGGCTCTCGACTACGTGGGCGCTTTCAGGCAGTTCTTTGGCTGGAAGGCCATAGTGCCTGCGGATCCGAATCAGACCGATCGCGCCGTCAGGGCGATGGCGATGATGCAGGGCAACGTCGCGATCGCCATGGGCCGCAGCAAGTTGCCTGTGATCCTCGGTCAGAATGGCAGACCCATCTTTGGCGAGGACTATGAGTTCGAGTACGGACGAATCGATGGGGTCCGCGAGGGCGACGAGATCTGTGTCCTGGCCATGGGCACGCCTTCGGGAGCCGCCGTGGAGGCAGCTGACCGAATGCGCGCCGGGGGAGTGTCGGTGTGCGTAGGCATCGTTTCCTCGCCACTGCATCTCGACGACGTCTTCATGCGCAAGGCCACTAGGGCCTGTCGGATTCTGACTGTCGAGGATCACAACGTCCACACGGGGCTGGGAGCTTCTGTTGCGGAGTGGCTTGCGCTCAATGGCGAGGCCGTGAGATTCACCAGAATCGGCGTGGAATCGTATCAGCCTTCAGGCGAGGCATCGGACCTGGCCTCGCGAACGGGCATGGACGTTGATGGAATCGAGCGAGCGATGCTCAAGCTCATGGGTGAGAACTGCTGATTCTTCACACGCTCTTCACGAGCGGGTGGGATGATACGGTCGTGTAGCCCGTCCCTGGAGGTGCGCGTGCTCGGAACGATCCTGGTCGTCGATGATAATGCGAAGATAGTCGAAGTGCTGGAGGCATACCTGCGCAAGGAAGGCTTTGAGGTGCTGACAGCGACCGATGGCGAGGAAGCCGAGCTCATCGCCGAACAACAACATGTAGATCTTGCGCTGCTCGACGTGATGCTTCCGGGCATTGACGGGATCGAGCTCACCAAGCGGTTCCAACGTCGTTGGGACACCCCGGTGATCCTTGTTACCGCAAGAACGGATGAGATCGATCGCCTGATAGGGCTCGAGGTCGGCGCGGACGACTACGTTTCCAAGCCGTTCTCGCCTCGGGAGGTCGTGGCTCGCGTACGAGCAGTGTTGCGTCGCATGGATCGTTCCTCGGCGAACAAAGAGGATTCCGCCCGATTGGCAGTTGGGGATCTCGTGCTGGACAGCGGTCGTCGGACCGCCGAGGTCGAGGGTTCGCAGCTTGAGCTGACTCGCACGGAGTTCGACCTGATGTGGGCCATGGCGGCGCACCCCGGTCGCGTGTACAGTCGCATGCAGTTGCTCGAGATAGCGTCGGGCGATTCGTTCGACGGCTACGAGCGCACGATCGACGCGCATGTCAAGAATCTGCGACGCAAGATCGGTGACGATCCTCGTGCTCCCAAGTACATTCGTACAGTGTTCGGTGTCGGCTACAAGATCGAGATCGACCGATGAGACCCCGGCGCGCCCACAAGAGCGCAAGCGATAGCCCGGAGCGGAGATCGCGACGTGGATCCGCGCTCGTCCTACAGGCGTTCGTGTCGATCGTGGTGGTCTCGCTTCTATCCGTGCTCATCACCGGTGTTATCGCCCGTCAGGAGCTAGCTGACAGCTTCTCAGCCTATCTGGACAGGCTTGGCACAACGGAGATGCAGGGGCGCGGCATGGGTCGGATCATGCTGGGTGCCCAAGAGCAGGCATTCCTGGATGCTGTCGATGGCGGGATAATGGTCAGTGCGGTCATCGCTTTCGCTATCGCAGCGCTAGCCGCGCTTCTGATCGCCCGTGGTCTGTCCGGCCCGCTTCATCGGTTGACCGTGGGTGCCAGGGCCTTCTCCGCCGGGGATTTCTCGCATAGAGTACCCGCAGGTGGGCCTGCCGAGGTCGCCGATCTGGCCGACGCATTCAACGAGATGGCTGATTCGGTCTCGCGCAGCGAGGAGCTGCGACGTCGAATGGTTGCGGACGTTGCGCATGAGTTGCGTAATCCTGTTGCGGCGCTCAGAGCCCAGACTGAGGCGATCGCTGAGGGCGTATTGGAGCTCGATGAGGCGCGCGCAGCATCACTCGTGGAGGACGTCTCGCATCTCTCTCGGTTGGTCGAGGACCTACAGGAACTCTCTGTGGCAGAGGCCGGACAGTTGCGCTACGAGCGCGTTGAGTTCGACTTGGTGGATCTCTTGTCGCGCGAGCGCGACCGTACAGCGAGCCTTGTCTCCCCTGGGGTTTCCGTGATCCTTGAAGTGGGTGACCCGGTCCTCAGGATCGATGCGGATGAATCCCGCATATCGCAGGTCATTCGTAACCTGACCGGGAATGCGACCAGGCACACTCTTGCTGGATCGATCACTATCGCCGCGCGTCAGGAAGCAGCGAGTGTGGTAGTTGAGGTTCGCGACACCGGTGAGGGTATCCCCGAGGCGGATATGCCCCATATCTTCGAACGCTTCTACCGAGCGGACGTTGCGCGAGCCGCACATACAGGTGGTATAGGCGTGGGACTCGCCGTCTCTCGACGCATCATCCAGGATCATGGAGGCGAGGTGTTCGCTCGATCTGACGGCGGCGCAATCGTGGGATTCCGATTGCCGCTCATCGGGTGACGGCACTACACCTCTTTGCGGAGGTTCTCGATCACTGTGGCGTCCATGTTCTCCGATACTCGGGGAACCGGGGTGACTCCGTGCTCTGCGAGCAGGTCGAGGACAGCCTGCACACCGTCCTCCAGCATCGCAGAGAGCGCGGGGGAGAGCTCGAGGACCCAAGCCTCCATCTGTTCTATCTGAACTCCGAGGCATTCGACCTTCGGGCTCATTCCGGCGAGCTCGGCCGCTTCCAGAACATTGCTCAGGCGAACGTCATGAAGTGAGTGCATGATCTGGTTGGGCGCGATCTCCTCAGGGTTGAGCAGAACCATGGTTCCCGGTTCGTGCCCGGTGCCCTGGATCGCATCGACCACGAGTGCGTAGTCGATGTCGCGGAACAGGTGGAGCATGCCCAGGCCCATAGTGCCTGCGTCCACGATCTCCACGCGCTCCGGCCATTCGTATCGGGACATGAGAAGCTCAACGATTCGGACCCCCACGCCCTCATCGCGCATGAGTGGATTTCCGATGCCGAGTACGAGGATTCGTTCTTGAGAAGCCATTTCCGCCTCATTCAGTCTATGTTTCGACGTTGAACACTCTAGCTCATGAAGATACCCGGTGATGTGACAGAACCGCAGGTTGGCTCAACCGTGGGATCGATCACCGAGAACGGTGGTACTCGAAATCAGCCCGCAGCCAGTCGGGAGGAGTCTGCGCATCCGCTCCCTTCGCCCTCTATGAGCTGCATTCGCTCTTCGAACGGGAGTTCAGCTCGCGCTTGATCTCGCAGATCGTTGGATGTCGCAAGGGTCTCTCGCATCATGACCATGAGGAGATAGCGACCCTTCTCGGTGAGCGTTATGCACTCGTCGGTCTCTTGGTCGATTCCTCCGGCGATGCGCATGAATGCAAGCTCTGCCGACAGGCCTTTCTCGGCAGGGACGCCGAAGTCTCGCATGAATCGCTGCTTGTCGAGCCTGAGGCCAAAGAGATCGGTCACGAAGCGATAGCGCATGAGCGCCTTCTTGCTGTATGGATGACCTTGTTTGGCCACCGCCATGGTGCCGCTGTCGATGCGCTCGATGTAGTCCTTGAGTGAGAAGGTGTTCGAGTGGAATCGTCCGTTGAGGAAGGATTGGGCCCCTGAGCCGATCCCCAGATACTCACCGGTGTCCACGATGTACTCGTCGATCATGCTGTTCGTGTCGCGAGAGTACGTCCACGAAGAAGCAGCCTGGAAATCACTGGAGAGTCCTTGGGCGATGAGGCGGTAGTACTCGGCCTCGCGCCCATAGTCGATGGTGCCCACAGCATGTGCGAGCTCCTCGCGAGTCTTGGGGGAAGCCATCAGCGGGTAGAAGGTGGTCTGGTTGGTGCCAGTGCCCTTGAGGATCGCGATGTCCCTCTCGAGCATGTCGGATGTCTGGCTGGGGAAGTTGAAGATCATGTCCACGTTCAGGGAGTGGAACTTGCCTGCCACTGACTCAATGGCGTCGAAGAGGGCCCGGCCGTCACCGTACTTCTCAAGCCTGTCCATCTGACGCAGAAGTGTTTCCTCAAAACTCTGAACGCCGACGGAGAGGCGCTGAACGCGATCGGAAAGCGCTGCCACGAGGTCCGGTCCCAAGTGATTCGGACTTGTCTCGCAAGACACTTCGGTGATGCCGAAGAGAGATCTGGCGAGATCGATGGTCTCGCAGAGCTCGTCGAGCATGATCGTTGGCGTTCCTCCGCCTATGTAGAGCGAAGGGAAATCGTAGCCGAGATCGGCGACCATGTGCATTTCACGCCGCAGGCGCTTGAAGTAGGCGCGGGCACGATCCTCGTTGAACAGGAATCTGTTGAACGAGCAGTAGAGGCACAGTCGTTCACAGAACGGTACGTGTGCGTAGAGGGTGTAGGTGCGACCGGGAGCGGAACCGGGAAGCGATTTCGCATCAGTGGGTCTCTGGGCCAGATATGAGGTGTTGAGGAGGCGCAGGGCAGCAGTAATAATGCGCTCAGAGAGCATCCGATCGTCCCTTCGGCTTGTTGCTCGTATGTAGTTGCGCCGGAGGCCCAGGACTCATCGAGTGTTGTCTCGATACCGGTTCCCGTGCCTACCCCCATGCCCGACTCCCAAGAACGACACAGTGGTTCGTGCCAAGACGATTCGGGTCGAACTCCCAATGGATATTCTTCGACGGCGGCGACGACGGCTCCTGCAAATGGAAAGGCCCCGGAGTTGCTGCTCCGGGGCCTTTCTTGCATGGGCTTCCGTTGTTGTGACGGTCGCAGAGGATACCTAATGTGACTTGCCGCCGGCGGGGTTGCCGTCAGCGTCAAAGTGCAGGCCCTCATCTTCCTTCCAAGCAAAGATCAGCTTGGAAGGGGCGATGCCTTCTACGTTGGCCAGATAGGCGTGAATGGCCGTGAAGATGATGAATACCCACATGATGAAGTAGTGGATGATTCGCATGTGCATTGGACCGTTCACAAGATTCACTCCGGCGCTGAAGAATCCCCAGTCCATCACCGGTGCATAGATGCAGAAACCGGTGTAGGCCATGAGGAACGTCAAAGGCACGGTGAGAATATAGGAAGTTTTCTGGAGAACGCCGTACTTGGCGCCCAGCGGATGGTCCTTCTTGAAGAAGGTGTAGTATTTGATCCATGCGCCGAACTGATGCGCGTTGGCCTTCTGGGGCAGCCAATTCTTGATGTCCGTGTCTACCTCACGCGAACCGAGGACCGTGGCGCTCTTCACAAAGAAGGCGAGGAT
>JAQIBK010000075.1 GCA_027859125.1 Actinomycetota bacterium
TCTGTCTCGAGGGCACGTACACCGGCAAGACGTTCGCCGCGCTGGTGGCAGATTCGCGATCCGGACGGCTCGCAGGCTCAACCGTTGCGTTCTGGCTGACGTACAATTCCCATGACATATCTTTTGGAGAGGATCTGTCGATCGCCGGGTTGCCCGAACCGCTCAGACGGTACTTCAGCGAGCCGGTGCAGGAGTTGGATCGCACAGGTGACGGAGCTATTCAGGGGGACGATGCGAAATGATCGATGAGCTGAGCGCAACACGTCGCGGATTCGGAAGTGACAATCACTCCGGAGTCCATCCCGACGTGCTCCAAGCGATTCTCGTCGCCAATGATGGTCATGTGCCCGCATACGGTGACGACGTGTTCACGGAGCAGGCGACTGCGATCCTGAAAGGTCACCTTGGCGACGACATCGACGTGCGCTTCGTGTTCAACGGCACAGGAGCCAATGTGTCTTCGCTAGCCGCGCTCTGTCCTTCTTGGGGCTCGGTCATATGCGCCGAAACGGCTCACATAAATGTGGATGAGTGCGGCGCGCCTGAGCACATTGCGGGGGTCAAGCTCGTGCCTGTGGCAACGTCCGATGGCAAGCTGACGCCTGAGCTGGTGAAGCCGCACCTGACCGGTTTCGGGTTCGAGCATCACGCGCAGCCGTCGGTGATCTCGGTCAGCAACGCCGCGGAGTTCGGAACCGCTTACTCTCCTGCGGAGCTCCGGGCGCTTGCTGATCTCGCTCACGAGCACGGCATGCGCCTGCATGTCGATGGGGCTCGTATCGCCAACGCAGCTGTTTCGCAGGGAGTCTCTCTGCGTGAGATCGTGACCGATGCGGGCGTCGACGCGCTGTCGTTCGGGGGCACCAAGAACGGCATGCTGGCGGGTGAGGCGGTCGTGCTGCTCGGCGATGCTCGCACCGAGGCCCTTCCGTACATCCGGAAGCAATCTACTCAGCTCGCATCGAAGTCGCGCTTCATGGCGGCGCAGTTCATCGCCATGTTCGAGGGTGATCTGTGGGAGAGATGCGCGCGCAACGCCAACGAGATGGCGGCATATCTCGCAGCCGGGGCAGATGCTCTGCCCGGTGTCGAGGTCACCCAGAAGGTGCAGGCCAACGAAGTGCTCGTCGTGCTGCCACAGAAGGCCATAGCCCCGCTCCAGGAGAGGTGGCGCTTCCACACTTGGGACCAGGCCGCGTCCGAGGTCCGCTGGGTCACTTCATGGGACACGGTCCGGGAGGATGTTGATGCGCTGCTGGCGGATCTCGCCAAGCTCATCGACTGAGTAGGCCCTCCTACTGCAGATCGAATTCGACCTGGAGGACCGTGCCGTTCAGATCGCACACGTAGACCTCTCCGGCTTCATCGAGCCCGAACGATGAGATCAGGGCATCGCCAGTCCAGAGCGCTGCATTCTCGGTCTCGTCGGCGTTCAGGCGTAGCCCCCAGAGGCTCCCGTAGAAGTCGGCGGAGAGATAGACGCCATCGAGCTCGGGGTGCTTCGATCCGCGATAGACGATCCCGCCAGTGACCGACTTGCCGGCATCGTGGTCGTACTCCACGACCGGCCCTGTGAGTCCAGAGGTGTCGCCAAGGTCAGCATCCGGGGGATAGGGGTGCGTGCCCTCCATGAGGTTCCAGCCGAAGTTCGCGCCGTTGCTCAGATCGGCGGCTGGGACGAAGTCGATCTCCTCCCAGATGTTCTGACCCACGTCGCCGATCCACAGGTCTCCGGTCGCGCTGTCGAAGGAGAACCTCCAGGGATTGCGCAGACCCATGGCCCAGATCTCAGGACGGTATCCGGAGCGACCCACGAAAGGGTTGTCCGCGGGGATGGTGTAGTCGCCTTCCGGAGTGCGGCCGAGAGTCTCACCCACGTCGATGCGCAGCATCTTGCCCAGCAGTGATCCGGGATCCTGACCGTTCCCGTGCGGGTCGCCCCCCGACCCTCCGTCGCCCATTCCGATCCAGAGCATGCCGTCAGGGCCGAACACTATTCCCCCGCCGTTGTGGTTGGCGAACGGTTGCTCGATCTGCAGAAGCACCTCTCCTGAGTCCGCATCAAGTCGATCCGGATCCGCCGAGGAGACATGGTAGCGCGCGATCACCGTGTCACCGCGCGTGTCGGTGTAGTCGATGTAGACCGTTCCGTTCTTAGCGTAGTCAGGCGGGAAGGCGAGGCCGAGGAGCCCACGCTCACCGCCCGTGGAGATGTCGTCGCTGATATCGAGGAACGTAGTGGTGTCGGACTGGCGGGGACGGGTCACGAGGATTCGTCCTCCCTGTTCCACGATGAAGACTCGGTTGCTGCCGTCCGCAGCTCCAGTCAGAAGCAGGGGATCGGACAGCCCCGACCACGCAGGGGTGAGTCGCACGGTGACGTCGCCCAGCGGTGCGGGTTCAGTGAAGGGTGCGCCCGGTGCCACCACGACGGGTTCTGACTTCGACCCCCCGCATCCGGGCAGGAGAACTGCGAGCATCAGGCATACGGCGATGCTGCAGCGTTTCGCTGTTTCAGACGACATCCGTTCACTCCTCGGTCAGGAGCACGAGCATCGCCTCAAGGGCCGACCCCACGAATGAGGGTGCGAACTCTGCGAGTGCGGTCGAATGCTCAAGGATTCTCCGCGCTGTTTCGTGGTGTGTTTCGTCAAGCGTGTGCGCATAGAGACGAAGTGCGTTGCTCGCCAACGTCGTTGCGCCTGATGGTGTCGGGTTGTCATGTTGTTCGCGAGGGCGAACGGGAAGGTCGGTCGCATCGTCGGTCATGAACGCGACGCCTTCATAGACGAACTGCTCCACGGCCGCCTCGTGAAGTGCCTCGGCTCGTTCGAGGGCGACCGTATCCCCAAAGTAGTCGTACGCGGTCAGCAATGCCGCTGTGAGGAGTGCCGAGTCTTCTATGAGACGGACGTGCTTCACGGCGGGGTCATCGAGTATATGGAGAACTCCGCTGTTGACGACGGCGTTCTCGTAGAGGAACGCGACCAGGTCACGGCCTTTCTGGAGCAGGGCATCGTCGCCCAGGGCATGGCCGGCATCCATGAGCCCGGACGCGGTCATCGCGTTCCACGAGACGATCACCTTGGTGTCACGATCGGGCTGTGGTCGACTTCCTCGGGCCTGCCGGAGTCTCTCAAGCAGCTTGTCGACTGCTTTTGCGAGCGACTCCCGTCCCTGTCGCCTGGTGAGAATGATCGTGCTGTTCCAGTTGCCGGGCACGCTGACACCGAGATACTCACGAGCCAGCACCATCTCGTCTGTTGAGAGGATCGATTCGAGCTCCGGATGGGTCCATACGTACGTGGCACCCTCCACGCCTGCGGTGTCTGCGGACAGAGATGCGATGTAGCCGCCATCCGGATCGGACATTCGCGTGTCCAGGAATCTCGCTGTCTGGCGCATCACGTGCGCAAACTCTTGATCCGGGTCGAATTCGTGTGCGACGGCCAGAGTCGATAACAGAAGCGCGTTGTCGTACAGCATCTTCTCGAAGTGAGGCACGAGCCATTCAGCGTCTGTGGCATATCGGGACATGCCACCCTCGACCTGATCGTAGATTCCACCGCGCACCATGGCCGTCAGCGCCGCTTTGGCAGCGCGCTCGGCGTTGTCGTCGCCAGCTTCCTGGGCGAAGCGCAACAAGAAAGTGACGATGGAAGTCTGCGGGAACTTGGGCGCAGTGCCGAACCCGCCCCGATCGCGATCCTCAGCGGTCAGGAGACGATCGACAGCTGACTCCAGAATCGACTCGTCGATCTCCCTGGGTGGCGGGGGGTCAGTACGGCGTTGGAGGAAGTCCAGTGCTGTGTCCGCGGTGCGCAGCGCCTCTTCGCGATCGTCTCGCCATGATCGGTCGATCGAACGCAGCACATCCATGAACGATGGGGAGCCTGTGGGGGCTTGACGTGGGAAGTAGGTGCCGCCAAAGAGGGGCAGACCCTCGGGCGTGAGGATGACGGTCATGGGCCAGCCCCCGCCGCCTGTCGCAGCCGCGACGTAATCCATGTACAGTGAATCGATATCCGGACGTTCCTCGCGATCCACTTTCACAGAGATGAAGTGCTCGTTAAGGAACCCCGCAGTCGCTTCGTCGCGAAAAGACTCGCGATGCATCACATGGCACCAATGGCATGACGCGTAGCCCACCGAGAGCAGCACGGGGCGGTCTTCCGCTCGCGCACGATCGAATGCTTCATGGCCCCATGGCATCCAGTCGACGGGGTCGTCGATATGCATCGCCAGATATGGTGATGTCTGACCGTACAGCGATTTTTTGCCATTCATCGTCAGTATCCAACCGTTCGCGCCTATAATGGGGCATACACAGTATATGTGGAATGCATTCCCATTCGGACGTTGAGCGTCCCGTTGACCGACTGTTGGTCGGAGGAACACGTGATCGATTTCATCAAGGGGCAGACCGACTTCATGCTATTCGTCTGCGGTCTCTCGTTCGCCGTCATCTCAGTTCATGCGATTTCGCTGTATAGAACTGGGCAGCGGGGGATCACGTGGCAGCACTTCGCCGTATTCGCATTCTCACAGTCGTTGGTCGAGTTGGTCGGTCTCATCATGGGGGTATTCCCTATGCGACCACAGCTCATGCTTGGCGTGCACATACTTGGTGCGCTTTCTGCGCTAGCACTCTTGGAGTTCGTTCGAGCCTCCACCCAGAGCCTGCGAAGTAGTCGAATCGGCTATGCGATCAACAGTGTCGTTGCCTTGATCGCACTGGCCTCCATCTTCGCCTTCCAAGACATGGTCGGTCATGTCATCTTCATTGTGCTGTCGGGCGGTGCTCCTTTGGCGGCTGGTGTTGCGCTTCTGGCGGCAGGTAAGAAGAGGCGGTCGGTGGAGCTGGGTCGGCTGACGCTAGTGGCCGGGCTGCTCGCCGCCTACGGACTCTCCTCGGCCGCGGGTCTCTTTGCCGCGGCGGCGGGTGGTTCCGGGCCACTGATCATGTACTCGGGCTCATCAGCATCACTGTTGCTGCTCGTTCGGGCGTTGGTGCTATTCAGTCTCATGTTGGTTCTGGGTGGATACAACCTCGATCTGCACGAGCGGCTCAGCTCCCGTCGCGTACTGGCCGGGGCAGTGGGGCTGCGTGCCTTTCTGGGCGTATTGCTGGTCGTTGCGCTCGTCTCGATTTGGGGGGTCACCCTGGCGGCGGGCCAACAGGGAGAGAAGTGGCTGCTCTCTCGCCTCGCGGAGAGGGCGGTCATCGCGTCGGTGGAGTTGGATGGTGACGAAGTCGAGGCCCTCGCTGGAGATCCTCGCGACACGCACTCGAATGATTTCCTGTCCATCCAAGACAAACTCACGCGTGTATTGGAGGTCAGTGAGGATCTCACGTACGCGTATCTGATGACGATGCGTGACGGCGAGGCGGTCATCCTGGTCGAGGGCGTTCCGGTCGATGACGCTCCCCGTGCCCCGAGCACCGTATGCAGCGAGGCCAGCCCAGAGCTCATATCCGCTCTCACCACCGGTGAGGCGTTCGTCGAAGGCCCATTGGAGGATCAGCGGGGGATCTGGTACTCGGCTTTCTCCGTGGTCGACACCGGGGACTCTGGATCGGTGGTCTTGCTTGGCTTCGACGAGCCGGCCTCACGAGTGGAGAGTGCGGTTGCAGGCTACCGGCTGGCCTCGATCTTCATAGCGATGGTGATGAGTTCGATCGTTATTGGTTTCTATGTTGGCCTTCAGGCGACACGAGCGATGACTGCACAGATATCCGCTTCCGAGGAGGGCTTCAGGGCTGTCTTTGACAACGTGCCCGAGGCGATCATGATCACTGACTCGGGCGGCAGAATAGTCTCGGTGAATCCACACGTGGGCGATTGGCTCGGTTACTCCGAAGCCGACCTTATCGGCGTGACGATGGATCGACTCGTTGTCGGCGATTCGGAAGAGCTGGGGGCTTGTTTCACAGGAGTGCTAGCGGGCGAGCAGTTGAGTCATTCGGAGCGCGTCTACAGACGCGCAGACGGCTCCACCACCGAGGTCGAGGTCACTGCCGTTCCAATCGAGTACTCCGGCGACAGAGGAGCCCTGTTCCTGGCCAGGGACGTATCGAGTCGCAATCAGGCGGAGCGATTGGCTCGCGAGCAAAGCGAGTTCGCGTCCCTCATTGTCAAGTTGACCAGCGCCTTCGTCGATGTGGGAGCGAGCCGCATCGATCTCGAACTTCAACTGGCGCTGGAGGCGCTCGGGGAGTACGTGAAAGCCGATCATGTCTACATCTACTCGTTCTCCGAGGACGGTTCGACCATGCGAAACACCCATGAGTGGATACCAGTGGACAGACGTTCCCGGATGGAACTCATGCAGGGAGTGAGAACAAAGGACTACGCATGGCTCACTGAGCCGTTGTTGCGTCAGGAGGATCTCTACATACGCGATGTCGAGACGGATCCCGATATACTCAAGGGGACTCGGAAGTTCCTTCTGGGGATCGAGACCAGGTCGCTGCTTGTTGTGCCGATGGTCGATCGTGGCCGAGTGACCGGTTTCATGGGCTTCGACTCTCGGCAATCGCGTATCGATTGGTCGGCCAACCAAGTCGTCCTGCTGAAGATCGTGGCCGATGTGATCTCGAGCGCTCAGCGCAGGGCAAAGTATGAGGCGGATCTGAGCGTGTTGTCTCGGGCATCTGAGCAGAGTCCGCTGGCAATGTTGATCACGGATCCGAACGGAGCGATCGAGTTCGTCAATCCTGCATTCACCGAGCTCACTGGCTATGCGCTCAATGAAGTGTTGGGAGAGAACCCGAGGATCCTCAAGACCGATCTCACTGCGCCCGGAACGCATGAGGAGATGTGGCGAACCGTGCTCGATGGAGAGACGTGGCAAGGAACCTATGTCAACAAGCGCAAGGATGGATCCCACTTCTGGGCCTCCGCTTCCATTTCAGCGGTCAGGCGCGAGGACGGACATATCACCCATCTTGTTGGGTTGCAGGAGGATGTCACCGCTCTCAGGAAGGCCGAGGAGGAACTGCTGCGGGCCAAGAACAAGGCGGAGGCCGCCAACAGCGCCAAGAGCGAGTTCCTGTCAACCATGAGTCACGAGATCCGCACCCCGATGAATGCCATCATTGGAATGGGTGAGCTTCTTGACGATACGCCGCTGTCCAGTCAACAGAGGCGCTACGTTGAGGTGTTCACGAACGCTGGAGATGCTCTTCTGAGCCTGATCAACAACATTCTCGACCTCTCCAAGATCGAGGCCGAACGTTTTGACATCGAAGAGACCGGGTTCGACTTGTACGATCTCGTGGAGCAGGTCGCGGCTGTCATGGCGATCCGCGCGAACGAGACCGGCGTTGAGATGATGGATCGAGTCGCGCCCGACGTCCCCACCTGGGTCTCTGGTGACCCGGA
This sequence comes from Actinomycetota bacterium, assembly GCA_027859125.1. GTDB lineage: Bacteria > Actinomycetota > Coriobacteriia > Anaerosomatales > UBA3086 > UBA3086. The sequence continues at coordinate 7,386 of JAQIBK010000075.1, forward strand.
CAGGCTACGGCAGGTGCTGGTCAACTTGATGGGCAACGCGATTAAGTTCACGGAGGAGGGTCATGTTCTGCTCGAGGTCACCCTGGATGAGTCCGGGGAGGCTCCCGTTCACCGATTCGAGGTCAGCGACACCGGCATCGGAATCGCGCCTGACAAACTAGGGCGCGTGTTCGAGCGCTTCACCCAAGCCGATTCCTCGACCACACGCCGTTTCGGCGGGACCGGACTGGGCCTGACCATCTCACAGCGTCTGGTGGAGCTGATGGGTGGCGAGATAGGTGTCGAGAGTGTCGAGGACCAGGGAGCCACTTTCTGGTTCACTCTGCCGCTGAAGCCACTCTCGACCGACGAGGTCGTGCCTGTTGCTCGAGTCGAGCACTTCGCGGGGGTTCGAATGCTGGTCGTGGATGACAACGAGCACAACAGGTTGATCCTTCGTGAGATGTTGTCAGCTTGGGGTGCGCGCGTGACCGAGGCTCGCGACGGCACCGAGGCTCTCGCCGCATTCGGTGAGGTCGAGAAAGAGCACGACCCATACCGAATACTGCTTCTGGACTACCGCATGCCGGACATGGACGGGACAGAGCTCCTTGAGCGGATTCGTTCGCTCCCCACAGGCACAGATATTCCTGCGCTGATGCTCTCATCTGATGTGCGGGGACCGGATGAGTCGCGGGTCAAGGAGATCGGGCTGCTCGACTACCTCATGAAGCCAGTGCGCAGAGTCGATCTGCGTTCGGCTGTGGCGGACGCCCTGTCCATATCTCAACGCGATCCTGGGACCAAGACACTCGAGACGGACGGGCAAGAGGTCGCGCAGGGTGCATCGGCGATGAGGATCTTGGTCGCAGAGGATTCCGAGGATAATAGATTCCTGCTCGAAGCATATCTGAAGAAGACGCCCCACTCGGCGATCATGGTGGAGAATGGGCAGCAGGCGGTCGATACATATCTGTCGGCGGAGGAGCCATTCGATCTCGTGCTAATGGACATGCAGATGCCGATATTGGACGGGTATGAAGCCACCCGGGATATCCGCAGGATCGAGGCGCAGGAGGGGAGGCCCCGGATGCCGATCGTGGCACTGACGGCCTATGCGCTCAAGGAGGAGGCCGACCGGTCTATCGAGGCGGGGTGCGACGAACACCTCACCAAGCCGATAAAGAAGAAGGTTCTGCTCGACGCCCTGCGGAGGTACGCCAGCGATATCTATGTGGAAGGGGATGAGGACGGTGAGTGATGACCGTATCAGGATTCAGGTGGATGAGATGCTCACCGATCTGATTCCGCGCTACCTCAGCAATCGCGAGGCGGAGACAGGAATGCTCCGCACTGCGATCGATGCTGGCGACTGGGAGTTGTCCGAGATGATCGGGCACAAGATGAAGGGCTCCGGCGGAGGCTACGGTTTCGATCGCATCACCGATTTGGGTGAGGTGATCGAGCGCGGCTCCCAACAGCGGAACACAGTCTCGGTTGCGCAGGCGCTTGATGATCTGATCGATTATCTTGACCGTGTCGAGCCTGTCTTCGTCGAAGAAGACTGAGAGGATACGCGATGCCCGATAGCGACAAGCCTCTGATACTCCACGTTGACGATGACGAGGATATTCGGGATCTGATCAAGATGCTGCTGGAGGGCGCGGGCTATCGCGTGCGCTCGGCCGACGGGGGCATGATGGGTCTTGCTGCGATGAGGGAAGCTACTCCCGATCTCATCTTGGTCGACGTGATGATGCCGGACATGAGCGGATACGAGTTCTGTGAGCAGCTGCACTGCGAGCAGGCGGAGGGATGTCCCCCGATAGTGTTCGCAACGGCACTCAGCAAGGAGCAGGATCGTGCCGCAGCGTTCGCTGTAGGTGCGGTTGACTACTTGGTCAAGCCGATCAACAAGGCGTCCCTGCTCGAGGTCATCAGCCGACATGTCAACACGGGAAAGGCATGGACCGCACTATCTCAAGAGTCCGCCGCGTGGACGCGAACTCTGGTGCCGCAGGATTTCCTGGCGTTCAAGCAGAGCATCCTTGAGCGGTTCGGGGACGCGGGAGAGACGTCCATGACCATCGAGGCCATGAGTCCGATGACGATTCACAAGAGTCTGGCCGAACTTGAGTTCACGGACTCGAAGATCGCCGAGCAGATAGCAGACTCTCTGGGCGTGGAGTTCATGGACTCCATTCCTACGAGCGGAGTGGTGCTCGACGCTCTGCCCCTGGCCTTCGCCCGCAAGAACCTCGTCGTCACTCTGGAGATCGAAGGATCGCTCAAGTACGTGTTGGCCAATCCTTTCGACTTGGAGTTGCTCGATCTTCTGGGCCGTCGCGCAGAAGGCAGGGAGTATGCCCTGGTAGTGGCACCTCGTGATTCGCTAAGGCAGCTGTTCAAGCTTGGAAGCATGGACAAGAGCGAAGACGAATCCGACAGTGAGGGCCGGGTCATATCCCTCACGCAGGTCAAGAAGATCGATGGGGACATAAGCATAGCCTTGGGCGATGTGGACTCGGCACCGGTGGTATCTGTGGCCAACAACCTGCTCCTCAGCGCCATCGACCAGGGAGCCAGTGACATCCACTTGGAGCCGCGCGAGGAGCGAATGGATGTTCGATTCCGCATCGATGGTGACATGCAGGACGTGCTGTCGCTCAAGCCCAGAACCGGCATCATGCTCATGTCTCGTCTCAAGGCCATTGGCGGCATGGATATCGCCCAGAAGCGCAAGCCGCAGGACGGCACGTTGGAGGCCCATATCGGCGAACGGCGAGTGAAACTCCGGCTCGCAACGGCCTCAGGCCCCTACGGGGAGAGCATGGTCATGCGGATACTCGACGTCGGAGAGAAGCCGCGAACGCTGCAGGAGTTGGGCATGGACGATCAGCAGGCGACTCTGCTGTACGACATGGCGGAGCGATCGAGCGGAATGGTCCTTGTCGTAGGCCCCACTGGCTCGGGCAAGACAACTACGTTGTACAGCCTGTTGACCAGTCTGGACACCGAACGACGAAGCCTCATGTCCGTGGAGGATCCGGTGGAGTACATCATTCCCAGGGCCAACCAGCAACAGGTCAACGTGAAGGCCGGAATCACGTTCGAGAGCCTGCTCAAGTCTGCAGTCAGGCAGGATCCTGACGTGCTGTTCCTGGGTGAGATCAGGGATGGTTTCTCTGCGCGCACGGCTTTGGATTTCGCGAGCACGGGTCACCTGACCATGTCCACGCTCCACACATCGAATGCCACCACAGCGATCCTTCGCTTGGAGAGGGTCGGCGTTGAGCGACCGATGATGGCCGACTCACTGTTGTGCATCGTGGCCCAGCGACTGGTCAAGCGACTGTGCCCCGACTGTCGAGAGGTCGGTCCGATCACTGACGAAGAGAGGGCGTTGCTCGAGCCTTTCACAGATGAGGTCCCCGAAGAGGTGGCCCGTCCGGTGGGTTGCCCGCGTTGTAGGAACGGCTACCGCGGGCGAATCGGCATCCAGGAGATGCTCGTGTTCGACACTGAGGTTCGCGATTGGGTTCGATCAGGTGTCCCGACGTCTCAGATCCGCGGCAATCTGATACGCCGTGGGGACAGACTCGCACCGTCCCTTGCGATCGACAAGGTACGGGCTCTGGATCTGAGTCCGCTTGATGCTCACGAGTCTGTTCTATCCGAGGAGGAAGAGGCGACGAAGCAGAGTCGGATGGGGAGTTCCAATGTGTACGTCAGTCCCCCCGATGGTCCTCCGCTGCAAGACGATTCCGGTATCGGATTCGCCGAACGGGAGGAGACTCCCGACGGGCATCTGATGATCGGCTCCGATCGTGCACCCAGGATCGTGATCGCGGATGATGATGAAGACACCCGTGAACTCCTGGTCAGAGTGCTGGCGCATGCAGGGTACGAAGTGCTTCCGGCAATGGATGGCATCGAGGCGCTGGGGTTGGTCGACAGAAACGAAGTCGACATGGTCATCACTGATGCGCATATGCCCGGTTTGGATGGCCTGGGCCTGCTGAGGACGCTCGCCGAGAAGTATCCTTTGGTTCCAGTCATGCTATTGACCGGCACGGCGGAAGCCGATGCGGAGGCTGAAGCGCTGCGTATGGGCGCAGCCGACTACGTTCGCAAGCCGACAAGACGTGACGTTTTGCTGTTGCGGGTCGAGAGGGCCTTTCGCAACGCACAGCGCCATCAACAGGGAGAGTGACTGCAGTTGACTACAGAAACCCGCCCTTTGGTTCTGACGATCGACGACGAACCAGAGATCACCGGACTCATTGAAATGGCACTCGAGGTCTCGGGATATGCCGTTGTCACCGCGAACAGCGTGTTCGAGGGCATGAAGGTGCTTGCGGACACGGAGCCGAATCTGATCCTGCTCGACATCATGATGCCCGGGGTCGACGGATGGCAGTTCTGCGAGACTCTTCGTACGAACACGACGACGGCGAATATTCCCGTCGTGTTCGTGACCGCGCTCGACACCTCCGCATTTCGTGCAGAGGCGGAAAGAGCCGGAGCGGCGGGCTTCATCAGCAAGCCCTTCTCTTCGCGCAGCATTGAGGCAGAGGTGGCGCGGGTGTTGGCCGGCAGGTGAGGGTCGTCTTCTGGTTGCTCGCCTGTCGTACCGATGGCGTAGGATATACGCCATGCTGTTCATAGTGGATGGATACAACGTCACTCGTTCCGATCCGGCTACGTGCGACCTATCGCTTGAGGCGCAGCGCGAAGCGCTGGTCGCTCGGTTGCGAGCGCGCGGCGACTCAATGCTCGGGCGCGGTCGGATCGTTGTCGTGTTCGACGGCGCAGAAGGCGCTGGCGTGTCACATGCCGCCGGAATCCCCGTGGAGACCCGCTACTCACGTGACTCGAGCGCAGACGACGAGATAGTCAGGCTCGCGACGGCTTCTGTTGAACCTCTGTGTTTGGTAACCTCTGACAACGGTCTCATCGACCGGGTTCGCACGCACTCCGCTGTCGCTGTTGAGACTCGTTCCCGTGATGTGGCGTTCGAGGCGTCCGGCCGGGGATCGTCGCGCAAGGGTGGACGTGGCAGGACTCGCCGGGACACTGGAATCCCATCAGGTGCGAACAAGATAACCGAGGAGCTCAAGAAGCTCTGGCTCGACTAGGGGAGCGTTGATGCCCGGAACAGGCGTGCTGACCAACATTGTCGCCGTTCTCGTTGGCACTGCCATAGGACTCTCTTTCGGGCGCCTGATCTCCGAGCGTTTCCGCGCGATCGTATTCTCCAGCATCGGCCTCTCGGTCATCGTGATCGGTGCTGCCATCTCTCTGGGCGGGCTCTCTGATCTGGGCGAGACCGACCTGGGCGCCTACGGCAGCCTCGTGCTGGTGGGCGGTCTGGTGATCGGATCCCTTGTCGGCGAGGCGATACGGATCGAGTATTGGCTCGAGCGTTTCGGACATCGGCTTCAGCAGATGGCGGCACGCATGCCGGTGCTGGCACCCGGAAAGAGCAAGGAGCCGGGGGAGAAGGGTCATACGTTGGTGGAGGGCTTCGTGACCGCATCGCTGCTGTACTGCACGGGCGCCATGACCGTGCTCGGATCCATACAGGACGGTCTCGGCGATCCCTCGCTCCTGACTCTCAAATCGCTGCTCGACGGTGTCGCGTCGATTCCGCTCGCGGCGGCCCTTGGTGCAGGGGTCGGCCTCTCGGTCATCCCC
>JAQIBK010000277.1 GCA_027859125.1 Actinomycetota bacterium
AGCCCTCGGGCGGCGTCATCTCCACGGACGCTTTCCTGGATGAGATGACTCCAGATGAGAACCTGAGTTTCTCAGGTGGACTCGGATTGGAGCTGAGCGCGCTCACAGGTGTAGGGGGACGCCCTCGACCCAGCGCCAGCGTCAACAAGCTGCCAGAACCGGGCAGTGGACTATCACTGCATCGTGACCAGACCGTCGATAAGGAACTCGTGCTCAAGATCATCGAGGGCCTCAAGGATCTGTAGGAGAAGAGTAGTCGTATGCAGTCAGTCAAAGTCGTAGTCACCGGCCCGTTCAACGCGGGAAAGACCACATTCATCAAGGCGGTCAGCGAGATCACGGTGCTCTCCACCGAACGTCAGGTCAGCGATGCGTCGAGTGAGGGTGGCGGAGAGACCACCGTCGCGATGGACTTCGGACGCATCACGGTCTCCGACGACGTTGTGCTGTACCTCTTTGGCACCCCGGGACAGGAGCGGTTCTCCTTCATGTGGGAGACGCTTTCCGAGGGGATGCTCGGCTTCGTTCTTCTCGTGGACGCCGATGACAGGGAGTCGCTCGAGGCTGCGGCCAGCATGATCGAGTTCTTCAAAGGCATGTCAGATGTGCCATATGTGGTTGCCGCGAACAAAGTGGCTGCAGAAGACACAGATACGCTCCAGAGTGTTCGAACTCAGCTTGGCCTCGATGAGGCTGTACCGCTGCTGCCAGTGAACGCTCGCGATAAGGATTCGGTGAAGGCTGTTCTCCTAGGCCTGCTGTACGAAATCCTGGAGAGTATGGGGTAGGATATGGATACTCGGCTGTATATCCTAGCCGGTACCTTCTTGCTACTCATCCTGTCGATCATCTATCTCTTGATCGCTTCTTTCCGCGCTGCGCGGATCAAGCGATCGATGTACGAGCCGACGTTCGTTATCGACTCTCCGGCGCTGACTTCTGCCGAGATCATCGTTGAGCTCGAACCCGATGAACGTGATGCGCGCTTCGCGCCACCATCCAGCGATGTCTACGCTGCGATGCAGGAGCCGCTGCGGACCGGTTCTTGGAGACCGGATCATCAGGAGGTGGATCCAGTAGCGGAGCCAACTGAAGTCGATGATGCCGTCTCCATCGATGTGGCCTCCGAGGAACCGGAGACTCTTGATATCGAGGATACGTATGTCGCCGAACTCATCGGACAGCTCCAAGATGATCTGGAAGCCACGGAGACCGAGGCAGAGGTGGAGACTGCGGTCACCGTTCAGCCTAGTGACGCACAGCCGGTGCCAGAACCGTCGGTTGCCCCGGCGGGCGGGGAGGACTACTGGACCCGTTTGATCTCTGAACAGGAGCGTCTGGTTCAAGATCACTCTCAAGAGAGAGCGGTCAGCGGTACCTCAGTCGGGGTCGAGATTCCAGATTCCGGGTCGAGCGTTGAAGACCGGATTCTGTACACTGATGTTCCTCCTGAGGTGTCAGTGCCAGAATCAACCCTGGCGGCGTCTGCGAGCATTCTCGTGGAGGTTGACGAGCCGACATCGGATCCTGAGCTGACTTTCGCAGTGCCGCCAGTCGAGCCGGTTCCAGAGCCTGTATATGATCCTGTGTCTGTGTCTGAGCCGGAAGAGCGACCTGAACCAGTGATACCGGCTGAACCTGAACCAGTGACACCGGCTCGAACTGAGCCGGTGATACCCACACAGCCCGACGAGACTCCTCTGGCGCCAGCGGTTTCGGTGCAAGTATCAATGCCCCAGCCTGCACCGGTTGTCGAGAGGCCGAGTGCGTTGGTTTCGCGCGAACTCGAGGTTGAATCACGTCCGAGAGCCAGGGTCAGTGAGTCCGTCGGGGTCTCTCCCGAGGATTCGCCGCCGCTGGCAGAGCCCATCTCTCCTCCGCTGCGCACGCATACTCCAGCGCAGGCTGCCGTGCGAGCGGCCGTTTCGGATCGTGCCCTGGTGGCTCCCGTGGAGATGTGGTTCGGTGACTTCAGAATCGGAGTCAAAGCTGGAACCCGCACATATGAGCAGTTCCGACGGTATGCGGATGTGATACTGCGCGACTTGGATGCCAGTGAGCGGGCCCGCGGGCTTCGCTAGCTATGGGATATCCGTGGTCTCTCACATGTCGTAACATGTGAGAGTGATCAAGAGGGTACGGTCGACTACGGGCAACGCGTCCACACTCAGAAGAGGTCTTTCACCTTGCCGGAAGCCGGACAAAGACTAGGCCAGCTCCTAATGCGAGCGGGCATCATAACCGAAAGGCAGCTCAGCGACGCCCTGGAAGTCCACAAGGCGACGGGGAGTCCCCTCGGTCGCGTTCTCGTTGATCTGGGTTATGCGACACAGGGTGCGATCCTCTCTGTTATGGCTCGGCAGATCGGTATCGAGTACATCGATTTCGAGGAGCGCAAGCCTGAGCCCAATGCGATAGCCATCGTCCCAAAGGATCTCGCGACCAGATACATCCTCATGCCCGTCGCCATCGTCGAGGACCAGCTCATAGTGGCCATGGCTGACCCCCAGAACGTGCTTGCGCTCGATGATCTGCGCATCATCACCGGATACGACATCAAGCCGGCCATCTCCACCAAGGACGACATTCTTTCGGCAATCGAAGAGTTCTACAAGGTGGCTCAACACAACGCCGACGACGAGTTCATCGGCTCAGAAGAGTTGGATGAGTCAGAGCTCGAGTCTTTGACTGACGTCACATCCGACGCTCCGATCGTGAAGCTTGTGAACTTCATCATCCACAAGGCCGTTACCGATCGTGCGTCGGACATTCATATCGAACCGCAGGAGAAGGACCTTCGTGTCAGGTTCCGCGTGGATGGCGTTCTTCACGAGGTCATGCACAGTCCGAAATCGGTCCAGGCATCGATCATCAGTCGATTCAAGATCATGGCTGAGATGGATATCGCCGAGTCTCGAAAGCCGCAAGACGGTCACTGTGCCCTTGTCATGGGAGGCAAACAACTCGATTTCCGAGTGTCGACGCTTCCTACCGTCTACGGTGAGCGAGTAGTGCTCAGAATCCTTCGCAAGGATTCGGTGATGCTGCGGCTCTCCGATCTCGGATTCCTGCCGTCATCACTTGAGCGCTTTGAGTCCTCTTTCAAGAAGCCGTACGGGGCGATTCTTGTCACCGGCCCCACTGGTTCGGGCAAGTCCACATCGCTCTATGCGGCCGTGAACGTACTCAACGACCCGGCGCGTCACATCATCACTGCAGAGGATCCGGTCGAGTACCGCCTGGATGGCGTGAATCAGTGTCAGACGAATGCCAGGGCCGGTTTGACCTTCGCGCGTGCTCTGCGCTCCTTCCTCCGTTGTTCTCCCGATGTCATCCTGGTCGGTGAGATTCGTGACCAGGAGACGGCGAACATCGCGATTGAGTCAGCCCTCACCGGTCACTTGGTGCTATCGACTCTGCACACGAACGACGCTCCGGGCGCCATCACTCGACTGGTGGAAATGGGTGTCGAGCCTTTCCTGGTCTCGTCGGCGGTCGACTGCATTCTCGCTCAGCGTCTCGCCAGGAAACTGTGCAAAGAGTGCAAGGTCGAGTACGTTCCAAAACCACAAGCGCTAATCGATGCGGGCTATCATCCCGATAATCTGCCTGAGAAGATATTCAAAGCGGGCGGCTGCAAGCGATGTGGCAACACTGGCTACCGAGGTCGAATGGGCGTTCACGAGGTGCTCCTGATGTCCGAGGAGATAAGCAAGCTCACCGTCGAAGAAGCCACCGCCGAGGAGATCGGAAGGGTTGCAGTCGAGCAGGGAATGCTCACCCTGAAAGAGGATGGACTCGAGAAGGTACGCATGGGTCACACGTCGATCGAGGAGATTCTTCGAATCATCGTGTAGGCACGCGAATCCCTCGAACGCGGTATCATTGTGAGTGTTCCAGCTGCCTTGAGCGCCTGAACGATGACACAGTGCAAGATGCGGGTTCCAGCTTGGACGAAGCCACTGACGCAGTAGAGGAGAGCTCCACATGCCGACCTACAACTACTCGGTTCGAGACAAGGCTGGCAAGATAATCACCGGCAAGCTCGATGGAGACAGTCGGGACGCCGTTGGTGCGAAGCTCCGCCAGATGGGCTACATCATTCTGGAGCTCGACCAGCAGTCAGGGTTGGCATCACTCGGGAACATAACTTTCGGGACCGGCGTCAAGCCAAAGGACATCACAATCTTTGCGCGCCAGTTCTCCACGATGATCAACGCTGGTCTATCGCTGACCAAGTGTCTTTCGATCCTAGCCGATCAGACGGAGAGCGATGGTCTGCGTGACGTGATCCAGAAGGTCGGAAAGGACGTCGAATCAGGACAGTCGCTCTCAGATTCCATGTCCAGACACCCCAAGATATTTCCTCCCATCTTTGTGAACATGGTTCGAGCCGGTGAGACCGGTGGTGTTCTCGACGAGGTCCTGAACCGCGTTGCCGACCACTTTGAGAATGATGCGGAGCTCAAGGCCAAGATCAAGTCTGCTATGACTTATCCCATAGTCATGCTTGGACTGGTGCTGTTCATACTCGTGGCTATGATGATCTTCGTTGTCCCTACTTTCGAGAAGATGTTCGCAGACATGGGTGGAGTACTTCCGTTACCTACACAGATACTGGTGAACCTATCCAACTTCGTGGCCGGAATCGGCGGATTCTTCACGGCGTTCGCCGCAGTCGCGATCTACATGCTGTTCAAATGGTGGGTCGGCCGGCCATCCGGTCGTCTCATCTGGGACAGGATCAAGCTCAAGATGCCGATATTCGGAGCGCTCACCAGCAAGTTCGCTCTGGCGAAGTTCACTCGAACCTTCGGCACCCTCGTGCAAGCGGGCGTTCCGATTCTGTCGGCACTCGATATCGTTGCTGATACTGCTGGCAACGAGGTTGTTGCTCAGGAGGTCAAGAAAGCGCGTTCTGCGATCAAGGAAGGGGAGACCATCGCCAAGCCGCTCAGTGAATCGAGCGTGTTCCCCTCGATGTTGGTGCAGATGATCGCCGTTGGCGAGGAGACTGGCGCCTTGGACGCCATGCTCAACAAGATCGCTGACTTCTACGACACCGAGGTCTCAACGGCCGTTGACGGTCTGACCTCACTGATCGAGCCGCTGATGATGGCGTCGCTGGGCGTTATTGTAGGCGGAATGGTCATCGCGTTGTACATGCCCATGTTCAACGTTATCTCCTTGGTTGAATAGTCCCCGATGGGGGCGCATCGGCCTCAGTCATAACGCCTTGTTGTGACCGTCCGCACATTTGTTCTAAAGTGCACTATTCATTGTCCGATACAAAAAGTGACGGATACACGCGGCAAGGTGCCGCAAGACAATCCCCACAAGGGGAGAAGGAGGTGCGAAACCATGAAGCTTTTCCATAAAGATGAGGGTTTCACTCTCGTAGAGCTTATGGTCGTCGTCCTTATTATCGGTATTCTTGTTGCTATCGCCATTCCTGTGTTCAACTCGGCCAAGCAGAACGCCCAGGAGAAGACCTGTTTCTCCAACCAGCGTACGATCGAGGGTGCTGCTAACACGATGGAGGCCGAGGACGGCAACCTGACCGCTCTGACCACCACCGCAGTCAGCCAGCTCGTTCCCAAGTACCTCAAGGATTCCCCGCAGTGCCCGGCTACCGGCGATCCTTACACCTTCGCCGCAACCGCGACGTCGACCGTGACCGCTTGCACAGAGCACGGCTCCTACTAGAGCTAGGCGCACTACCTGCACTATGGAATCATGAGAGCCCGCCGGTTCGCCGGCGGGCTCTTTGTTGTTCGATGGTAGAATCTTCATTGGTCGAGCGGCGTCTCGGAAGGGTGCCCTGCATGAGTGGATTCGAGTGGTATTTCGCGCTGATAGCCTTGGGGCTCTATGGGCTTGTGTTCGGGAGTTTTGGCAACGTGGTGATCTATCGACTTCCTCTTGGCATGTCTCTTTCGCACCCGCCCTCAACATGTCCGAGCTGCGGTTCGGCGATACGTTGGTACGACAATATGCCTCTGTTCGGATGGATTCGGCTGCATGGCAAGTGTCGTGACTGCGATGAACCCATCTCGGGTCGGTATCCTCTCGTGGAGCTGGCTTCTGGCGCGTTGTGGGTGCTTGCCGGATATGCGTTCGATCTGAGTCCTCGCACTGCTGGGGCGATCATCTTCTTCTATATCTTGCTGCTGTTGACTCTCGTCGACATCGATACCATGCGCTTGCCGAATTCATTGGTTGCCACCCTCGCCGGTCTGGGCGCTACTCTGGTTCTTGTTTCGCAATTCAGCAATCTGGATATCCTACCGCTGACGCCCACGGGGAATTCCTTGCTGAGTGGGCCGCTTGCCACGGCGGTTCTCGGGGTCTTGCTCGGCGGAGGATTGAGTCTTGGGGTCGCACTGTTATATGAGCGTGTGAGAGGACGAAGTGGATTCGGTATGGGCGATGTCAAGCTGCTTGGAGCCATGGGGCTCTATCTTGGTCCGTTCGTTCTGATGGCCCTGTTCTTCGGCAGCATGGGCGGGGCTGCATATGGAATCCTGGCATCGAGAGGAAAATCGGAAGGCCTTGCGGC
>JAQIBK010000006.1 GCA_027859125.1 Actinomycetota bacterium
TCGTAGCTGAACTCCCAGTCAGTACCCTCCCAGCTCCCGCGCATGGTGTTCCCGACGCGCGTCATGTGGAACCATTCGTACCACTCGACGTCCTCAGTACGCTTGTCGTTTTGGGGACCCTCCGCCTCGTAGGTCTTCTGTCGGCGGAGCTCGATCTCGACGCTATCGCCATCTACGATGTACGTCCCGTCCTGGACGAATCCGCTGTCGTCAGGCACATCGAAGGTCCCGTCCGACTCGAAATCCATCGTGTAGAGAACGTAGGACTGACCCTCGCGGGAAAAAGACCATGGCCCATCGGTGATGTCTATAGGCTCCTGGGCCTCGAGTTCGGCGACCGAAGGGGCGTCGACGGGCGGTTCGTCGGTCGGGCCAGCCGCACCGTCCGCAGAAAGACTCTCGCGAACCGCGGTCAGGAGATCAGTGCTGTTGTGATAGAAGAAGGCGGCCAGGGCGATGACGAGTATCGAGATGACGATGAATGCCTTTCTGTCGCCGATCAATTCGAGGAGTCTTGCGAAGTACCCCATGTCGTTGATGGCATCATCGAAGGCCGCTTCTTCTTCCGGGGTGTTGGTCGGCGAATCACGGCGCGCCCTTCGGTTGTCTGAATATGAATCTTTGGACATCCCGCATTCCTCCCTGTGATCCGGCGCCCCCCAAAGGTGCCAGACAGTGCTTGTGTGGTCTGTATATGAGAATACGGCAAGAGGCCGCATTGGCTTGCCGAGGCCCCGTTGTGTGCACTCGAATGGCTAGTCCGCAGACGACATGCAACGAGATCACAACGCACGTTGTGGAACCTTCAGCGCTGCGGCGCCTCCTGATCAGTCCGTGTATCAGTAACGTTGTGCGGATGAGCTGCCGGGCGCAGCGCTCCGCCTGCTAGCTAGTCTAGCTTCCGAGCGCCCGAGTCTGCTGGATGCGCTTGTTAGGCCGGGCGGATTCAGATACTAAACGCAACACCTCGGTCCTTCGAGGGTGGGGCGACCTGGGGCACAATCGGTTCCTTACTCCCGCCAAGAAGTGAGGACCGGATGCACGCCCAGATCACCCTTGAGGAACGATACGCCATCAACGTCATGAGGAAGCACCACTACTCGATCCGTGCGATCGCGAGAGAGCTTGGACGCGCGCCGTCGACGATCTCTCGCGAACTGAGGCGCAACCTGCGCCCGACGGGGCGATACGTCCCTAACAAACCGCATTCCTACGCGGTGGCCCGGCGCCGAAGATCGAGGCGCAACGCTCGCATCACGGCTGAGACCTGGGAGATCGTGGACCGCTACCTACGGATGGACTGGTCACCCGAGCAGGTCTCGGGCTTCCTGCGAGCAGAGGGCACCCTGCGCATCAGCCACGAGGCGATCTACATACACGTGTGGGCCGACAAGCGCGCCGGCGGTGAACTGTGGCAGCACCTGCGCCAGTCTGGCAAGAGATGCCGCAAGCGCTACCGCTCTCGCGATTGGCGTGGAAGACTCGCAGGCAAACGTCACATCTCCGAGCGTCCGCCGGAAGTCGAGGAGCGAAGCGAGATCGGTCACTGGGAGATCGACACGGTGATGGGCAACGAGCACGGGCGCAACAGCGTCGTGACGCTCGTGGAGCGCGCCACCGGCTACCTCGTGATGGGCAAGCTCGCCCGCCACTGTGCCGCCGACACGGTCGCGCGCTGCATCGAGCTCATCGGTCGGCACTCCGGCAAGGTGGTGACGATCACCTCTGACAACGGCACCGAGTTCCACTCCTACAAGCAGATCGAGGAGGCGACTGGTGTCGAGTTCTACTTCGCCACCCCGCACCACGCATGGGAACGCGGCACCAACGAGAACACGAACGGGTTGGTCCGCCAGTACCTGCCGAAGAGGACCAGCATGGCGCAGGTCACGCAGGAGGACTGTGATGCGGTCGCCGCGAAGCTCAACTCACGACCACGGAAGAGACTCGGCTACAAGACCCCGGAGGAGTGCTATGCACGATCGTAGGAAGTCCCTCAGGAAGGCCGTGCGTTGCGATTCAAACTTGAACTCAGG
>JAQIBK010000052.1 GCA_027859125.1 Actinomycetota bacterium
GCTTGAGCACCTGTTTGGGTGAGACGAAGCGTGCGAAGACGCCGAAGATGCCGTTGCCCAACAGGAGCTTCTCGGCCGACTTCGAGCCCATGTCCCGAAACTCCTGTGTGGCGAGTGACTTGGAGCCGCCGCAGATCTCGGCGACGAATGCCTCGTTGAAGCGCCCCATGACCTCGAGAGGGACGTTCACTCCCGCGTTGACCGAGATGTGATCCTCATCCGACAGTCGCGCGAGACATCGCTCCCACGCAGCCGGACCATGCTTCTGCTTGATGTGGTCGAACGTGCTCTGCGCGACTACGCCCTTGACGACGATCCCACTCGACATCGATAGCTCCTTCGCTGGACCGCTTGCGTGTGTCGAAACTACTGCGTCGCGCCCACAGCGACAAGACCTGTGGTCGCGAGCGCCTCTCGGATCAGCGCCTCGGACGTCTCGGATTCACAGAATCCGACGTATAGGTTCGACGCCTGGAAGTCGTAGGTCGCGGTGTTCATTCCGCTCACGGTCTCGAGCGCACCGAACAGCATCTCGCTGGTGGCTGTGGGGTCGTCAGCATCGGGCACACTCAGTGGAATGGTTGCTGTGGAACACGGCTCCCCCTGAGAGAATGTCTGACTGATGGATGTGTCAACGATCTGTGGTCGAGTCGCCTGACGCCCCACAAGGAACACGGCGAGAACGATGGCCCCGAAGATCGCTGCCGTGAACACTCGGCGCTTCACTCTAGCGACCGACCCGCGGGCAGGCTCTGGCGTCACGCCTGCAAGCGATGCACGTGCGTCCTCGGAGTCAGGAGCTCCTGCGGCCAAGGGCGCGTCCGTGGCGTCATCCGGCGACCCCGTCGCCATCTTTCGACGGACCCCGACGATCAACGCGATGGCAATGAAAGAGCCAAGAAGAACCAGAACAGCTTGGGCTAGCCAACCGGAGTCTGATCCGGTGGAAGCGCTCGCCTGAGACGACGGCACCGTCGGAAGAGTGAAACTGAACGCCAGATCAAGAGAGTCTCCCGCCTTCACCTCTGTGAACGTCTTGGAGTAGTCACCGTATCCCGATGGTCCGATCTCCATGAAAGCATCAGGCACCTCCTGAACGACCTGTGCCCCTTGTGCAAGCCGAACGCCGAGCCGAACCTCCGGAACGTCCTGCGCGGACTTCCATGTGAGAGCTGCCGAGTAGTTGGTGCCATCGAACGCAAGCGCATCCGCGGTGATCTCCGCCTGCGCGACGTGCGACTGCGTCAACGTGACGAAATAGACATCGACATCACCGATCGTGGTCTTGGTGTACGTCAACGCAGGGTCCTCAGATGGCGAGCCACCCAGGATCTCGCCGATCCACAGGATCTCAGAACCGGCCGGGACGCAGATCTCTGCCTCGGCAGGCAGTGCCACCGACTCTGGGAGTTCGCCGGAGATCAGCATGAGACCGTCGGTTTGCTCCGAATACAGAACGACATCGACGCGCTCCCAGGCGATGGGTGCCGCGAGTGCGGTCTGGGCGGAAATGATGGTGGATACAAGTACAGCCGTGAGAAGAACGAACCGTGATATGCGGCGCATTGGGATCTCCTACCTCGGGATACGACTACGACAGATGACTGCTGCCGAAGCCTAGATCCTGAACGAGGAGACTCTCGCGAACACTGGGACTGAAACAGGTGCAGCGATCATGGCCAGAGACTCTCTGGCTGCGAGAACAAGATGGAGGAGCGCGAAGCAGAGCGCCTTGACCCCTGCTTCCAACTTCAGGTGGAGACGCCGGGCTCGCCTTGAGAGATCGGCGCCGCGGCAGCAGAGGTGCTCGCATGCAGCGCCGGGCGCCTCAACACAGATGACCAAACCGACCATGCCGACAACGACCGCCAGCACGATGATGAGGTACTTGCGAAGACTACGTATCTCAGGGTGGAACGCGATGCGCACTATGCCTCCCGACTCGTCGTGAACATTGGGAGCGTATATGAGTGCGGAACGGTTCACAAGCTGAGCCTAAGAAACCCGGAGGCAGAACAAGGCCACCAGCATCGTCTCTGGGAGTCACTCCCTCACAGGGGGTCCGGAGACTGGGACCCGCAGCGTGAACGTCGAGCCCACTCCGAACTCACTGGTCACGTCGAGGGTGCCGCCCAATACCTTCGCAAGCTGCGCGGATATCGACAGCCCCAGGCCGGTACCGCGGCTCTTGGCCTCCACGACCTGCTCCGCCTGAAAGAAGCTCTCCATGATATGGGACCTATCCTCTTCGCGGATGCCTCGCCCAGTATCGGCGACGGCGAATGTCATCTGCTCGTTCTCGACCGAGACACTCACTGATATCGTGCCTGCGTCGGTGAACTTAGCGGCGTTACCAAGCAGGTTTATCAGTATCTGGCTCACGAGACGAGGGTCCGACGTGAGCTGTTCGGCTCCCGGTTCGAGGCTTCTCGAGAGCACGATGCCCTTGATGTCGGTCAGCGGACGGATCAGCTCCAGGGAGCGGTCCACCAGCGTAGCAACGTCGAACTCTTGGAAATGCGCTGCGATAGTGCCCGACTCGATCTTGGAAAGATCGAGGATGTCGTCGATCAATGAGAGCAGGTGCCGACCAGACTCACTGACCATTCCCAGCTGAAGCTCCTGTTCGGGTGTCACAGGTCCTGCGAGGCCTTGGCGCAGGATACCCGTGAATCCGATGATCGAGTTGAGGGGAGTGCGCAGCTCATGGCTCATCGATGCAAGGAACTCGCTCTTGGCCGAGGTGGCTTCCTCCAGGAGCAGGTTGGCGTCGACAAGCTCATCGTTCGTGGCCTTCAACTCTTGGTTCATGCCGGCCAGCTCCTCGGTGCGCTCCTGCACCCGGTCCTCGAGTTCGGCGTTCATGCGCACGAGCTCATCTTCGGCATGCTTGCGTTCGGTGATGTCGAGAATGCTAGTCATGAAGTACTCGGGGCCGCCCTTGGCGTCCCTGCGCAGCGCAGTGTTCACGTCCCCCCAGATGATGCTCCCGTCCTTGTGAACGTAGCGCTTGGTGAACCGAGCCGTCGACACCGTTCCTGCGAGCAGGTCGGCCACGACCCGCGTCGACTTCTCAACGTCATCTGGGTGCGTGAGCTGCTGCCATGTCGCCCCATCGGCCAGTTCCTCGCGCGTGTAACCGAGCATCCCAAGGAAGGCGTCGTTCACTTCAATCTCGCCGTCCAGTGTTGTCAGCGACTTGGCAATGACAGAGTGGTCGAACAGGTACTTGAACTTCTCCTCGCTACGCTTGAGCGCTTCATCGGCCTGTCTTTGCTCGGTGATGTCCGAGAACACCGCCGCGAACTGACCCGGCTGAGGGGAGTAGGCCACGATTCCGAAGTACTTGCCAAGCGCGCTCGAGTAGTCCTCGAATCGAGCTGGAACGCCTGTCGTGGCGACAGCTCCGTATCGCTCGATCCATACGGGCTCGATGTCGGGGATCACGTCCTGCACGGTCCGTCCGATGATGTCCTCGCCTCGAAGTCCGGTCAGCGACTCGAATGCTGCATTCACGCTCAAGAATCGATAGTCGCACGGCGTGCCGCTGTCATCGAGGATGATGTCGTGGACAGCCAGTCCCTCGACCATGCTGTCGATCAACAGCCGATTGCGCTCAGCGCTCCAAGCAAGTTCATGAGCGTTGGCTATGCTAGCAAGCGTCGAGTAGCAGTGACGGATGAGTGCTTCAATGGCGTGTGTAGGCATCTCGGTGTCGGACGACCGACAGAGAATGTGCATGCTGCCAACAGCATTGTTGCCGTCGGTGATCCCGATCGTGAACGCATCCTGAATTCCGAGAAGTACCGTGCCCGCTTCCGACACGGCCCGAGGGATCTCGCTCGCCGCCAGTTCGGCGAGACCGCCAGTAACCCTTGAGAGTGTGCCGCACAGCATGTCGTCCCTGGATGCGGGGACGATCGCTGAGACCTTGCCTAAGATCTGAAAACCCACGAGCTCAGCCAACTCCACGAGCAAGGACTCGTTCAGTCCGACGACCCTACGCGTGAGCAGGTGTTCGTTGTCCGGAGTGACTTCGTTGATGATGACGATCGCATCCGGCAGAAGCCGTGTCATGAAATCGGCGATAACGTCGTAGACGTCGTCGTCGCACTGGCATCGCACAAGCGCCATCGCAGCATGAGCGAGCAGCACATCCACAGATGAGGCGTCGGTTGGCTCCACAGCTTGCCCGGCCCCCTGCCGCTTCCACTGGCTCGTGCCGCTCATTGGTCTCCGATCGCCAAATGCGCCCGGTCTGTGTTTGTGTGATCGTGGCGACGTAGACAGCAAGGTCATCGGCCACAGCGCATCTCTGAACTATCTTACCCATTCAGTTGCAGCATTTGGATGCATGCGGAACAATCCCCGCGCCAGCAAAGTGCGCCCGATCGCTGAGGAATTCTTCGAGCTGCTCTACGACATCATGGGCGCCGGTGGCTTCTCAGCCAACCGCGTGCGCGGCTCATAGTCCAGATTGTTGCGACACGCAGCGTAGTCCGTGGCCACAATGCAGGCGGCGAGTTCGCGTGCGTCCACGTGGGCCACACGTGCTGGCAACCAAGAGGCGTCGATGTCGTTCTCCCCACTTCGTGGCGCGACCGACATGCACTCGACCTCCTGATTCCGGCGCTGAAACTCACAGTTCATGTATCGTCGTGAACGGCTTCCAGCTTGAGCCGCAAGTGGAAGCAGGCGCACTCCCTACTCCTGAGAATCGTCAGCGAACCGCAGAGGAAACTGGAGCGTGAACTCTGAACCGGAACCCGGCGTACTCTTGGCGGTAAGCTCCCCACCAAGGAGATGTGCAAGCTTTCGCGAGATGGACAGGCCCAGTCCCGTCCCCTGCGGTTTGGCCTCATCTTCCGAAGGAATCTGTTCGAACTCACCGAATATGCGCTCGAGTGCGTCATTGTCGATCCCGATGCCCGTGTCGGTCACCCTTACGAACATCGTCTTGTCACCGGCGCACTCAACCCGGCACTCCACGCTTCCGGACTCCGTGAACTTGACCGCGTTGCTCAGCAGGTTGAGTACGATCTGTGTGAGCTTAGCTCGATCTAC